>NZ_JAHBDN010000053.1:0-58640 GCF_019956445.1 Pseudomonas sp. BF-R-19 | reverse complement strand
GGCTTGCTCGCGAAAGCGGACTGACATTCAACATTGATGTTGACTGACACACCGCTTTCGCGAGCAAGCCCGCTCCCACATTTGATCTCTGCTGGCTAAAGGCCTGTGGTCACCTCTCAGTGCCTGCGCAACCACTCGATAAACAGCGCAAACAACTCCGACTGCGAACCCACCTCCAGTTTCAGGTACAGGTTCTTGCGGTGCATGCGTACGGTTTCCGGTGAGATGTTCATCTGGCTGGCCGTGGATTTCACCGAATGCCCGCGCAGGACCATATGCGCCACTTGCCGCTCACGCTCGGTCAGCAAATCGCTGCCGAAATGCTCGAACGCCGACTGCACTCGGTGCTTGAGATCATCGCGCATGCCCTGGTCTTTATCGCACTGGATTTCGCGACTGCGCAGCATGCCCCGTTGGCTGAACTCGCTGATGAATTCACGCACCAGCGGTTCCACGGCGCGCAGCAGATTCAGCTGTTCGGCGCTCAGGCATTCACCGCCGAAACCCTGATAGAGGCTGACGGAAATCTTCGTGTCATTGCCGGTATCGACGATGTAGTAGCTGTCTTCCGAGCAGCCCGCCTTCAGGTAATAGGATTTGTAGTAGTCACTGTCGAAGAAATTGTCCGGGGCAATTTCCTCCAGGTGATAGAAGCCTTGCGCCAACCCCTGTTCCACCGCCAGGCAGAACGGGTCGAGCAAATACCCCCCGGCAAAATAGCGCTCCAGGATCGAGACCTGATACTCCTGGGCAATCCCGCGCTGATGCAGCAACTGGGGCGCGCGGTCCTTGCGCTCCAGGCTGATCATCATCGACTCGACGGACACCAGCTGCGCCAACGCCGACGCCAGGTATTGCAGGGCGTCAGGCTCATCGATATGGGCGAATGCCTCGCGCATTCCCCCATGCCATTTGTGCAATGCCCCGAAGGGCACCGCGATCAGCGTATCGTCGTCTGGTTTGCTCATGCCCCGCAGTCTAGCGGCTGGACACGCCCTTGGTAACAGCCTGACTGACGAAATCATTGGCCCGCGTACTGTCCGCTCGCTTCAAGCTCGGCGGCCACTTCCAGAATGCATTCGCGCAGGGTCTCGACGATTTCATCGACCTGGGCAAACGTCAGGATCAACGGTGGCGACATCACGTTGAGGTGCATGATCGGCCGCACCAGCAAGCCCCGGGCCTGGGCCCGCACATGGATTTTCTCGCCGATGTTGATCTCGTCGGGGAACAGCGCCTTGGTGCGTTTATCGGCGACAAACTCCACGCAGGCCATGAGTTTCTGGCAGCGCACATCCCCCACCAGCGACAAGTCCCGCAGGGTTGCCAGGCGCTCTTCCAGATAAGCACCCACCGTGTCGACATGGGCCAGCAGGTTTTCTCGTTCGATGATCTCGATGTTCTTCAGCGCGGCGGTGCAGCACACCGGATGTCCGCTGTAGGTGAAGCCGTGGGTGAAGCAGCGGCCCTTGCCCGGTTCGGCGATGACTTTCCAGATGCGCTCGGAAAAGATGCACGCGCCCAGCGGCAGGTAGGCCGAGGTCAGGCCCTTGGCGGTGGTGATGATGTCGGGCTGCACATCGAACACATCATAAGAGGCAAAGAACTTGCCCAGGCGGCCGAACGAAGTCACCACTTCGTCGGCGACGAACAGGATGTCGTAGCGCTGGCAGATGTCCCACATGCGCTTGAGATAACCCCGGGGTGGAATGATCACCCCGCCCGAGCCCATGATCGGCTCGGCGAAGAACCCGGCGACCTTGTCCGCGCCAATCGAGAGGATCTTGTCTTCGAATTCCTTGACCAGGAACTCGAGGAACTGCGCCTCGTCCATGCCGTCCGGCGCGCGGTACGGATTCGGGTTGGAGACGTGGTGGATCAGCGGGTTGGCGTAATCGAACTCCGGCACCCGGTCGGCAGCCTTGTTGCCGATCGACATGGTCAGGGTGGTGGAGCCGTGATAGGCGTTGAACCGCGCAATGACGTGCTTCTTCGCAGGTAGGCCACGGCAGTTCTGATAGTACTGGATCAGCCGGTACGCGGTGTCCACGGCGGTGGAGCCGCCGGTGGTCAGGAACACATGGTCGAGGTCGCCGGGAGCGAGGCTGGCGAGTTTTTCGCACAGCTGGATGGCGACGTTGTTCGACATGTCGGAAAACGGATTGGAATAGGCCAGTTGCCGCACCTGATCGGCGATGGCCTCGGCCATTTCCTCACGGCCCAAACCGATGTTGGTGCACCACATGCCGCCTACCGCATCGAGAAAGCGGTTGCCCTGGGTGTCGTAGATGTAGGCGCCATCGCCTGCGACGATGTTCAGCGAGCCTTGTTCGGCGTGTTCATCGAACACGTGATAGCCGTGCATATGATGGGCCTTGTCGGCCTTGACCAGCCGGGACTCGTCCGCTGGGGAAAAAACGCTGCGTGTTGGCGTCGCCATAAATAAACCTCTAACCGAAATGACTAACGATCGAACCCATCAGATGCCGCTTTTCACGGTGCTCCAGACCCGGGTAATCGCCCGCATGTCCTTGGCGTCCTGGGTCTTCTGCGGAAACAGCCGCTCGCGGGTCTGTGGATCGGGATAGATGGCCGGGTTATTGCGTACATCGGCGTTCAACAACGGCGTGGCCGCGGCGTTGCTGTTGGCGTAATTGATGAAGTCGCTCACGTCCGCCATCACCTGCGGCTGCATCAGGTACTCGAGAAACTTGTGGGCATTGGCGACGTGAGGCGCATCGGCCGGGATGTACATGTTGTCGAACCAGATCAACGAGCCTTCCTTGGGGATGAAGTACGCCAGGTCGATCTTCTTCTTGGCTTCTGCGGCGCGGGCCATGGCGGTGGCGTAGTCTCCGGACCAGGTCATGGCCATGCACACGTCGCCGTTGGGCAGGCTGGTCAGGTAATTGACCGAGTCGAACTTGCGGATGTACGGCCGCACCGACAACAGCAAGTCCTGGGCGGCTTTCAGATCTTCCGGTGCGGCGCTGCGTGGATCACGCCCCAGGTACTTCAGGGCCATGGGAATGACTTCGGTCGGGGCATCGAGCAGGGTCACGCCGCAATCGGCGAAGCGCGAGACGATCTTCGGGTCGAAGATCATCGCCAGCGAGCCGATCGGCGCGTCCGGCATGCGTTCCTTGATCTTGTCGACGTTGTAGGTGACGCCGTTGCTGCCCCAGGTATAAGGCGCTGAGTACGTGGTGCCCGGATCGTACCCTTGCAGATCCTCCAGGACTTTCGGGTCCAGGTTGGTCCAGCCCGGCAGCTGTTTCTTGTCCAGCGGCTGGAACACCTTGGCCTTGATCAGCGGCGGCGCCAGGGACGCATTCAGCACGATCAGGTCATAACCGGAGTGGCCGGTGAGCAATTTGGCCTGCACCGTTTCGTAGGCATCGAAGGTGTCGTAGATGACTTTGATGCCGGTGGCCTTTTCGAAATCGGCCACGGTTTTTTCGCCGATGTAATCCGCCCAGTTGTACAGCCGCAGCGTATGGCTGTCGTCCACTTGAGCGGCGTAGGCATGAAAGGTCAGCGGTACAACAAACAGACTGGAAATCACCTTAAGCAGCGTCTTGCCCATAGCAAATGCACCTTATAGCGAGTTCGGCTCTGGATGAGCGGATGCCCCCACTATTGGTCGATTCGCCGGACGCGGCCATACCCCGAATGGGTGTGTGTCGCTTTTGGCACACCGGCATGGCAAAAAGCGGCAGTGCAGTTGACCCGTTTTGCCATAGATCCGGAGTTTGTCCGGCGCTTAAAGTGGCAGCCCTGAACCGACCCTGCAGAGCCTGCGATGACCGACCTGATCAAACACGAGCAACGCGACGGCGTGTTGACGCTGACCATCGACCGCCCGGACAAGCTCAACGCGCTGAACAACGCCATGTACACGCAACTGGCCGAGCTGTTGCTGGCCGCCGACGAAGACCCGCAGACCGGCGTGATCATCCTCACCGGCGGCCCGGCGTGCTTCACCAGCGGCAATGACCTGGTGGATTTCCTGCAGAATCCGCCCACTCATCTGGACGCCCCGGCGTTCTACTTGATGAAGGTCGTCACGCGCCTGCAAAAACCGCTGGTCGCGGCAGTCTGCGGGGCGGCCATCGGCATCGGCACCACGTTGCTGCTGCATTGCGATCAGGTGCTGGTGACCCGCAACGCCAAGCTGCGCATGCCGTTCGTCAACATCGGCCTGTGCCCCGAATTCGGCGCCAGCCTGTTGCTGCCACGCCGGCTCGGCCATGCCCGCGCCGCGAGCCTGCTGCTGTTGGGCAACGGCCTGGACGGCAACGAAGCGGTGGCCTGGGGCCTGGCCAATGAAGCCTTCGATGACGGCGCACAATGCCTGGCGGCGGCGACAAAAATCGCCCAGCGCTTCCTGGCCATGCCCCAGCAAGCCTTGCGCCAGTCCCGGCAATTGATGAAACAGGCTTCCCTGGCCGAACTGGAAGCCACCCTGCGCGAAGAAAACACGCTGTTCATTCAGCGCCTGAATACCGACGAGGCGAAAACCGCCTTGAACGCCCTGCTCAATCGCAGTACAGATAAGAATCCACCGAAAGGAAACCAGCCATGAACACTCCAGAAATCTACGTCGTCAGCGCCGCCCGTACCGCCATCGGTACATTCGGCGGTTCGCTCAAGGACGTGCCACTGGCCGACCTCGCGACCACGGCCGTAAAAGCCGCCCTGGAGCGAGCCGCCGTGGACCCGGCGCTCGTTGGCCACCTGGTGATGGGCAACGTGATCCCGACCGAAACCCGCGATGCCTACATCTCCCGCGTCGCGGCGATGAACGCCGGCATTCCGAAAGAAACCCCGGCCTACAACGTCAACCGCCTGTGCGGTTCGGGCCTGCAAGCCATCATCAACGCCGCCCAGACCCTGATGCTCGGCGATGCCGACATTGTCGTCGGTGCCGGTGCCGAATCCATGAGCCGCGGCCCGTACCTGATGCCGGCCGCCCGTTGGGGTTCGCGCATGGGCAATGCCCAGGTCATCGACTACATGCTCGGCATCCTGCATGACCCGTTCCATGGCATCCACATGGGCATCACCGCCGAGAACGTCGCTGCGCGCAACGGTATCACCCGCGAAATGCAGGACGCCCTGGCTTTCGAAGACCAGCAACGCGCGGCCCACGCGATTGCCAACGGCTACTTCAGCGAGCAGATCGCGACCGTGGAAATCCAGGATCGCAAAGGCGTCAAACTGTTCAGCGTCGACGAACACCCGCGCGCCACGTCCCTGGAACAACTGGCTGCGATGAAGCCTGCGTTCAAGAAGGACGGCTCGGTCACCGCCGGCAACGCCTCGGGCCTCAACGACGGCGCCGCCGCACTGGTCATGGCCACCGGCAACGCGGTCCAGGCCAACAACCTGAAGCCACTCGCCCGCCTGGTCAGCTACGCCCACGCCGGCGTCGAACCGGAATTCATGGGCCTGGGCCCGATCCCGGCCACCCGCCTGGCGCTCAAGCGCGCCGGCCTGACCGTCGCCGACCTGGACGTGATCGAAGCCAACATCGCCTTCGCCGCCCAGGCCTGCGCCGTCAGCCAGGAACTGGACCTCGACCCGGCCAAGGTCAACCCGAACGGTTCGGGCATCGCCCTGGGCCACCCGGTGGGCGCAACCGGCGCGATCATCGCCACCAAGGCCATCCACGAACTGCACCGCACCGGCGGTCGTTATGCGCTGGTGACCATGTGCATCGGTGGTGGCCAGGGGATTGCGGCGATTTTTGAACGCGTCTAAGCAATAGCTGTAAAAAAGGCCGGTGATTGCGCAGATCACCGGCCTTTTTTTCATTTCCGCGCGCCGATTGTTTGATGGCTTTTATCCGCGAACGGTTCGCAATCCGTCATTACCGCAGCCGCGGCAAGAAACCCCTGGATGACTAGGTCTTTTGTGGCTTGATCCACGCCAACATCCAGGCCACCACCGCACATACCATCAAGGTCGCGCCCAATGCCTGCCCCCAGGCTGCCAGCATCAGCCCGCCACCGATCAACAGGTAATACAGCAAGCCAAACAGCGCGCCGGCCGTTCCCAGTCGATCACCGTAGTTGACCAAGGCCGAACCGAGGATGTTCGGGATCGCCATGCCAAAGGCCAGTACCACCAACAACATCGCCAGCACGAACAGAGCGCTGTCCTCCATCAGCCAGACGAAACTGGCACCCACCAACATCAGCGAACCCGACACCTGGATCAGTTGCGCACCACTCGACCCTCGTCGCAGCAGCCGTTTATTGAGCCCGGCCCCAAGGCCGGAACCCAGGGCCAGGATGACGCCGCTGTAGCCGAACATTTGCGCACTCAGCCCCAGCCGCTCAAACATGAAGGGACCCAGGCTGTAGTAGCTGAACAGGCCAATGTTGAAGACTGCTACCAATAACGTCGAACGCCATATATCGCGATCCCGGAGCATTTGCCACAGCGTCTCGAACAGCGCGGGCGAAGCCACTTGCTGTGGTCGGGTTTCCGGCAAAACCCGCAGGCACCAGAACCACAGTCCAACGGATAGCACCAGCAGCCCACCCGGCACGCCTGGATAACCGAAGCCTTGCACCAGGCTTGCTCCGGCGAACAGCCCGATGGCCGGGCTGGCGGCCAGTGCGATGCCCATGAGCGAAAACACCTGGGCCAGTGCCACCCCCTTGAAGCGGTCGCGCAACACCGTTTGCGTAACGACCGAGCCCACCGCTGCGCCAAACGCGGCCAGGCCTTGGGCCGCCAACAGTGCATCGAACGTGCTGACACTGAGCGCCATCAACGAAGCCGCGGCGTACAGGGCGAACCCTGCAAGCATTGTCGGGCGACGCCCGACCAGGTCGCACATCCGGCCCCACACCACCACGCCGAACGCGAACGCCAGGAAATAGATGGAAAGCATTTGCGCCGACGCCTGCGGCCCGACGGCAAAGGCCCGGCCGATGTCCGCCAACGCCGGGCTGTAAATGGATTGCGCCAACTGGGGAAACATCAGCAGCGCGACGGCCAATACCACGATTTTCTTGTCATTCATCACGGCTTCACTCTTAAAAGAAATTGCCGTGCAGCTTAAGAAATCGTGACTGACGTACTATCAGAACCCTGCCAATTTATCGCTGAAATCGGACAACCCATGGCCTGGCTCGACGCCCACGCACATTTCGATCCCGACAGCTTCACCGTACCGGTTATCGGCATCGCCGCAACCCTCGGTGATCACGATTCGGGCATGCATCAACATCAACGCGGGCAACTGCTGTTTACCCGCCAGGGCTGTACGCGCATTACCCTGGCGCAGCAGCTGTGCCTTTTGCCACCCTCGCGCGCGGCCTGGATTCCTTGCGGTGTGGCCCATCGCGCCGTGATGCAACAGAGCGTCGATTACCGTTCCATTTACCTCAGCCCCGCGTTATGCGCAGACCTGCCGCAACAGGTCTGCGTGATCGAAGTCAGCCCGTTGCTGCGGGCCGTGCTGGAGTCGATAGCCCTCGCCGGCTTCGACACCGCCTGGCAGCAGGGGAAATACGTCCATCTGCTGGGGCTGTGCCTGAGCGAAATTCGCGACGCGGCCCGCCAGCCCATGCTGCTACCGCTGCCGTCGGACAAACGCCTGGCACCGCTGCTCGCGACCGTCGAGAAGCTGCCGCCGAAACTTCAGGCACTGCAAGCACGGATAGGCGCCAGCGGCCGCACCATTGGCCGAATCTTCCAGCGTGAGACCGGCATGAGTTATCAGCAATGGCGGCAACAGTGGCGGCTGATGCGCGCCATCGAACTGCTCGCGACCGGACGCAACATCGGCTACAGCGCTTTTGAACTGGGATTTGCCAGTGACAGTGCCTTCATCGCCTTCTTCAAGGACATGACCGGCATCACCCCCGGCGACTGGCTGAAATAGGACCTGACGACCGGCAGCAAAAACCATTTGCCACAAAATATTACATGCGTCATATTACAGCCATCATAATTAACCGCCGCCCTGACAGGTATCCCTCCATGACCAGCATGTCCACCGTAGAACCCGATCTGGACTCCCCGGTGAAACCGGCAAAACCTCCCCTGCTCAAGCGCCTGCTGTTGCCAACCGTGGGCATTGCAGCGTTGGTACTGGCCGGGGTGTATGGCGCGCATTGGTGGACTGCCGGTCGTTTCATCGAGGAAACCGACGATGCCTACATCGGCGGTGATGTGACGGTGATCGGGCCGAAAGTGGCGGGTTACATCGACGAAGTGCTGGTGGCCGACAACCAGCAGGTCAAGGCCGGCGACGTGCTGATCCGTCTCGATTCGCGCGACTACCGCGCCAACCTGGCCAAGGCCGAAGGCGCTGTGGCCGCCCAGGAGGCCTTGCTGGCCAACCTCGACGCCACCGAACAACTGCAACAGGCCGTCATCGGCCAGGCCCGTGCCGGCATCGACGCCGCTGGTGCCGAAACCGCCCGCTCGCGGGATGACGATGCCCGCTACAAAAAACTGGTGATCACCAACGCCGTCTCGGTGGAAAGCGCCCAGCGAGCCAACACCACGTTCAAGACGGCCCAGGCCCAAAGCAACCGCGCCCAGGCTGAACTGCTGGCCGCGCAACGTCAGTTGAATGTGATCGATACCCAGAAACAACAAGCCCGGGCCGCCTTGATCCAGGCCAAGGCCGAGCGCGACCTGGCGCAATTGAATGTCGGCTACACCGAACTGAAGGCGCCGGTCGACGGTGTGATCGGCAATCGCCGGGCCCGGGTCGGCGCTTATGCCCAGGCCGGCTCGCAATTGCTCTCGGTGGTGCCCACCAGCGGTCTGTGGGTCGATGCCAACTTCAAGGAAGACCAACTGGCGCACATGGTGCCGGGGCAACGGGTGGTGATCCGTGCCGACGTGCTGTCGGGGCAGGAATTCCACGGTCACCTGGACAGCCTCGCCCCCGCCAGTGGTTCGCAATTCAGTGTGTTACCGCCGGAAAACGCCACCGGCAACTTCACCAAGATCGTGCAACGGGTGCCGGTGCGGATTCACCTCGACCCGGCCGACAGTGTGCTCGGCCACCTGCGTCCGGGGTTGTCGGTGACCGCTGAAGTGGACACGCGCAAGGAGCCTGAAGCGCCAGCCGTGGCCAGCGCGCCATGAGCCGCGCCCTCGCCGCCCCGGCGCAACCGTTCAATGCCGCGAACATGGCGACGGCGACCAAGGTTTTCGCCTTTGCCAGCATGTGCATCGGCATGTTCATTGCGCTGCTGGATATCCAGATTGTCTCGGCTTCGTTGCGTGACATCGGCGGCGGGCTTTCCGCCGGCACCGACGAAACCGCGTGGGTGCAAACCAGTTACCTGATCGCCGAAATCATTGTCATCCCCCTGTCGGGCTGGCTGTCCCGGGTGTTCTCGACGCGCTGGCTGTTTTGTGCGTCGGCGGTGGGTTTCACCCTGACCAGCCTGCTGTGCGGCGTGGCCTGGAACATCCAGAGCATGATTGCCTTCCGTGCCCTGCAAGGGTTTCTGGGCGGCTCGATGATCCCGCTGGTGTTCACCACGGCCTTCGTGTTCTTCACCGGCAAGCAACGGGTGATCGCCGCCGCGACCATCGGCGCGGTGGCCTCATTGGCACCGACCCTGGGACCGGTGATCGGTGGCTGGATCACCGACATATCGTCCTGGCACTGGTTGTTCTACATCAACCTGGTCCCCGGCATCTTTGTCGCCGTGGCCGTGCCGATGCTGGTGAAAATCGACCAGCCGGAACTGTCGCTGCTCAAAGGCGCGGATTACCTGAGCATGGTGTTTCTGGCGCTGTTCCTCGGCTGCCTGGAATACACCCTCGAAGAAGGCCCGCGCTGGAACTGGTTCAGCGACCGCACGATCCTGACCACCGCGTGGATCAGCGGCCTGGCCGGGCTGGCTTTCATCGGCCGGACCCTGCACGTGGCCAATCCGATTGTCGATCTGCGCGCCTTGAAGGATCGCAACTTTGCCCTTGGCTGTTTCTTCTCATTCGTCACCGGCATCGGCCTGTTCGCCACCATTTACCTGACGCCGCTGTTTCTCGGCCGGGTGCGTGGCTACGGAGCGCTGGACATTGGTCTGGCGGTTTTCTCCACCGGAGTGTTCCAGATCATGGCGATTCCGCTGTATGCCTTTCTGGCCAACCGCATCGACCTGCGCTGGATCATGATGACCGGCCTCGGGCTGTTCGCCTTGTCAATGTGGGATTTCAGCCCGATCACCCATGACTGGGGGGCCAAAGAATTGATGCTGCCGCAAGCCCTGCGCGGGATTGCCCAGCAATTGGCGGTGCCGCCGACGGTGACCTTGACCCTCGGCGGCCTGGCGCCGGCGCGGCTCAAGCATGCGTCGGGGTTGTTCAACCTGATGCGCAACCTGGGCGGGGCCATCGGCATCGCCGCGTGCGCGACCATCCTCAACGACCGCACCAACCTGCATTTCACCCGGCTGGCGGAGAATCTCAACAGCACCAACGAGGCGCTCAACCAGTGGTTGTCCCAGGTCGGCAACAACTTCGCCGCCCTCGGCCAGAGCGGTGACGCCGGGGTCACCGCCAGCCTGCATCAGCTATGGTTGCTGACCTACCGCGAAGCCCAGACGCAAACCTATGGCGACGCGTTCCTGATGATCATGGTCTGCTTCATTATCGCCACGGCGATGGTGCCCCTGATGCGCAAGGTGCAACCACCGGCCGCGCCGAGTGCCGATGCTCATTGATGCTTGTGCAGGTCAGGCCTGGGGCATTTTGCGGAAGCCGATGGCCAGGCGGTTCCAGGCGTTGATGGTGGTGATGGCGACGGTCAGGTCGACCAATTCCTTGGCATCGAACTGCGTGGTAGCCAGTTCATAGTCTTCGTCCGGGGCGTGGGTCTGGCTGATCAGGGTCAGGGATTCGGTCCAGGCCAGGGCGGCGCGTTCACGCTCGGTGAAGAACGGTGTTTCGCGCCAGGCCGACAGTGTCGCCAGGCGACGCTCGGACTCACCACCCTTGCGTGCATCGGCGCTGTGCATGTCCAGGCAGAAGGCGCAGCCGTTGATTTGCGAGGTACGCAGCTTGACCAGTTCGATCAGGTTTTTTTCCAGCGGCAGTTTCGACACCGCTGTTTCCAGGGCGATCATCGCTTTGAGGGCATCAGGGGAAGCGGTGTAGAAATCGATACGGGGTTGCATGGCGTGCTCCAGGGTAAATGAGTGTGTCACTACGTTAGTCCCACGACCGGTCTACACAAATAGCCAATCTTCCAGAAGTCGAGGAGGCCATTGGCGGTTCCTTCCTGGTTGTCGGTGGAGGCGCGGGGGTGATGGGTTTCACGCTTCACTTTTGGTGAGTTCACTGCCGCCTTCGCGAGCAAGCCCGCTCCCACATTTGAGCGCATTCCCCTGTGGGAGCGAGGTTGCTCCGAGCGACGAACCGCGTAGCGGCCATTCACCACCGAATTCAAACCCGGTTGCGCAACCACTGCAAAAAGCCCTTTTTCGCCTCCGCCACCGGCAGGTCCTGAGTCAGGGTTTTCGCTTTGTGCAGCCGGTAATCGAGCAAGGTTTTCATTGCATCGCTGATGTCGTGACGGGCATCCAGGCATGGCTTGAGGTAGGACTTTTCGATGCGGTACAGGCCACAGAAAGTCTTGGCGGTAAACTGCGCAGGCACCGAGCTGCCGTCCAGGATCCCGGCTTCGCCTATCACTTCCCCCGGCCCCATGCGCCCGGATTCAAAAGGTTCGCCGTGCCGGGTCAGCGTCACCGTCACCACCCCGGACTCGATGATGAACAGGTGATCACTGACCTCCCCCGCCTCCAGGATCGTTTCCCCGGCGCGGAACGATTGCAAGGTCATGTTCTGGCTGAAGGTGTCTTTCTCTTCCTGGCGCAGGGTGGAGAAAATCGGCGAACTGTCGAGCAACGCCCGGGCCCGCGACAGGTTGCCTGGCGGATTGGGCTCCACGCTCGACAACAGGTTGACGCCGGACGCCTGCAAGTGCCGGTAGGCCAGGTCGAACAGTTGATTGCGCACCGAACGCTTCTGGTCCATCTGCGCGACAAATCCGCTGATTTCATAGACCACGCCGGTGTTGCCGGCACTTTTCATGCCGACGCTCGGCGACGGAGTGTCCAGCAGAAAGCGGCAACCCTGCATGGCCCGCTCCAGGGCTTCGATCACCGTGTTCGGTCGCGCGTGGGGGCTCACTTCCAACGAAACGGAGATGCCGAACATATCGCTCGGCCGACTGAAATTGATGATCTTGGCCTTGGCGGCCAGGGAGTTGGGTATCACCGCCATGCAACCCTGGGCGGTCTGCAGGCGCGTGGCACGCCAGTCGATGTCGGTGACCCGGCCTTCCATGCCATCGATGGAGATGTAGTCATCCAGTTGGTAAGGTTTGGTGGTGTTCAAGACGATCCCGGAGAACACGTCGCTGAGGGTACTTTGCAAGGCCAGGCCGACAATGATCGCCAATGCACCTGAGGTCGCCAGCACACCCTTGACCGGCAGATCCAACACATAGGCCAGGGCGGCGATGACCGCGATCAGGAAAATCACCGCACCGAGCAAATCCTGAAGCAATCGCCCGGTATGCCCGACCCGTTGCATCATCACCGCGCCAATCAGCACGGTCAGGGTCCGCGCACCGAACAACCACCAGCCGATCTGCAAGCCGGTGGCCGCCAGATGCAACGGTACGTTGTCAGGCCAAGGCGGCGGCTCCATCGGGTTCAGGCCTTCGTTGAACAACAGGAGGCTGAACAACGAAAAAATCACCACCCGCACCAACAGCCGCCAGGCGCTGCCAAGGGCACTGAGCAAGTACCACAACCCAAGATCGATCAGGATCAGCGCCAGTGCGCAGATCAGCGGGTGTTCGGTGAGCAATGACAGCATCAAGCAACTCCAGCCAGGGCCAATTACGCGAAGATCGCATGGATTGGCCATAGTGTAGGAGCAATTGATTTGGCGGGATGAACACGTCTGGCTGGACACCCAAAAAACCTGTGGGAGCGAGCTTGCTCGCGATGACGGCCTGACAGTCACTACATCAGTGCCTGTTGTACCGTCATCGCGAGCAAGCCCGCTCCCACAGGGGGGATGCGTGATGCCGAAGTTACTTGCTATTGGCCAGCGTGCTGTAGCTGGTCATCAGGTTGCGGTAATCCGGAATATGGTTGGAGAACAATGTGCCCAACCCTTCGACATCGTTGCGCCAGTCGCGGTGCAGTTCACAGGCCAGGCCGAACCAGGTCATCAGTTGCGCGCCCTGAGCGGTCATACGGTTCCACGCCGACTCGCGGGTCAGTTCGTTGAAGGTGCCGGACGCGTCGGTGACCACGAACACCTCAAAGCCTTCGGCCAGGGCCGAAAGCGCCGGGAATGCCACGCACACCTCCGTCACCACACCGGCGATGATCAGTTGCTTCTTGCCGGTGGCCTTGATCGCCTTGACGAAGTCTTCGTTGTCCCAGGCGTTGATCTGGCCCGGGCGAGCGATGTACGGCGCGTCCGGAAACAGTGCCTTGAGCTCGGGCACCAGCGGTCCGTTGGGACCGGTTTCGAAACTGGTGGTGAGGATGGTTGGCAGCTTGAAGTACTTGGCCAGGTCGGCCAGGGCCAGCACGTTGTTCTTGAATCGATCCGGGTCGATGTCGCGCACCAGTGACAGCAGGCCCGCCTGATGATCAACCATCAGAACCGCGGCGTTGTCCTTGTCCAGACGCTTGTAGGAAGTAGTCATTGCAGTAGTCCTCGCGTGTTATCGATGCCGAGTGGAAATCGGCGTGGGGTCACCGGTCAGCGCTGGGAGTCCAGCGCCTCGTGTTCGTTCGCCACTTGCTGGGCCTTGAGGTAACTCTCGATCAGCAATTGATAATGCGGCATGGCCTGGGCGTAGACAGCGGCCCACTGCTCGGCATCCGGACGGTTCCACGAGCCTTGCAGCTCAGAGAGCGTAGCCATGATGTCGATCGGCACCACCCCGGCCTGGGCCAAACGGGCAACGGTCAGATCAGTGGCCAGTTTCGAGTGGTTGCCGGAGGCGTCGACCACGGCAAACACCTTGTAGCCTTCATGCACGGCGGCGATGGACGGGAACGCCAGGCACACGCTGGTCAGGGTGCCGGCGATCACCAGGGTTTTCTTGCCGGTGGCTTTGACCGCCGCGTGAAACTCCGGGTTGTCCCAGGCGTTGATTTCACCTTTGCGCGCCACGTATTGCGCATGGGGTGCGGCCTCGTGGATTTCCGGGATCAACGGCCCGTTCGGCCCCTGGGGAACGGAAGCGGTGGTGATCACCGGCATCTTCAGCAGGGTCGCGGCCTTGGCCAGGGCAATGGCGTTGGCACGCAGTTGGGGCACGTCCATGTCCTTGACGATCTGGAACAGTCCGCTCTGGTGATCGATCAACAGCATCGCGCTGTCGTTGGGGTCGATGGTCGGTTTCTGGCCGTTGAAGTTGGCCGCGTAGACAGTGTTCATGAGCGTTTCCTCTTTCTTTTGGGCAACAGCCATCCCTGGCCTGAAAACCGGCCTACTCATCCTGTGTAGAGTCGGGTGTAAAAGCGTTGCGAACTAAGCGTGCATCCGGCCGAAGCGACCGGACTGGAAGTCGGCGAAGGCCTGGTGGATTTCCTGCTCGGTGTTCATCACGAAAGGGCCGTGACCGACGATCGGCTCGTCGATCGGTTCGCCGCTGAGCAACAGCACCACCGCGTCTTCGCTGGCTTCGAGGGTCAACTGATCGCCCTTGCGGTCGAACAGGGCCAGTTGCCCCTGGCGCACCGATTCCAGGCCGTTGACCTGAACCGTGCCGCGCAACACCACCAGTGCGGTGTTGCGCCCTTCATGCAGATCCAGGGTGAGCGACTTGCCGGCATTCAAACGAATGTCCCACACGTCGACCGGGGTGAAGGTGCGCGCCGCGCCCTTGTGGCCGTCGAACTCACCGGCGATCAGGCGCAGGCTGCCGGCGTTGTCCTTCAAGGCGATGGTCGGGATGTCACGGTCGAGAATCGTCTGGTAGCCGGGGTCGGCCATTTTGTCCCTGGCCGGCAGGTTGACCCACAGTTGCACCATCTCCAGGGTGCCACCGCTTTTGGCGAAACCTTCGGAGTGAAACTCTTCATGCAGGATCCCCGAGGCCGCGGTCATCCATTGCACATCGCCGGGGCCGATCTTGCCGCCGCTGCCGGTGGAGTCCCGGTGCTCCAGCTCGCCCTTGTAAACGATAGTCACGGTTTCGAAGCCACGATGCGGATGCTGACCAACGCCACGTCGCTCGCTGGTCGGGGTGAATTCAGCGGGGCCGGCGTGATCCAGCAACAGGAACGGGCTGATGTGCTTGCCCAGGTTGTCGTAGGAAAACAGCGTGCGAACCGGAAAACCGTCGCCAACCCAATGGGTCCGTGGACTGGTGTAGATACCGATGATGTTTTTCATGGTGTCTCCTGATGAGGTGAGTGAAGCCATGGACAAAGCTTAAAACCGTGACCTTTGCTGCGCTAGACTGCAAAAATCAGCTTTAGCGTTCTATTTGGAGAACGATGGTGGAAGACCTCAACACCCTCTACTACTTCACCCAGGTGGTGGAGCATCACGGTTTCGCCGCGGCCGGCCGGGCGCTGGACATGCCCAAGTCCAAGCTCAGCCGACGCATCGCCGAGCTTGAAGAACGCCTTGGCGTGCGCCTGCTGCACCGCACCAGCCGGCATTGTTCATTGACGGAAATCGGCCAGGCCTATTACCAGCGTTGCCTGGCCATGCGGGTGGAGGCGGAAAGCGCCGCCGAACTGATCGAGCGCAACCGCTCCGAGCCCCAGGGCCTGGTGCGTGTCAGTTGCCCGACGGCGCTGCTCAATTCCTGGGTCGGGCCGATGCTGACCCGCTACATGCTCAAGTACCCCTTGGTGGAGTTGTTCATCGAGAGCACCAACCGCCGGGTCGACCTGATTCACGAAGGCTTCGACATTGCCCTGCGGGTACGCTTTCCGCCTCTGGAGAACACCGACATGGTGATGAAGGTGCTGGGCAACAGCACCCAGAGCGTGGTCGGCAGCCCGGCCTTTTTATCGCGCCTGTCGACACCGGCCTCCCCGGCCGACCTCAGCGGCTTGCCGAGCCTGCACTGGGGCGCGGCGCAACGCGAATATCAGTGGGAACTGTTCGGTGCCGACGGCAGCACCGCGATGATTCGCCACGCGCCGCGGATGGTCACCGATGACCTGTTGGCCTTGCGCCATGCGGCGCTCGCCGGGATCGGCATCGTGCACCTGCCCAGTGTGGTGGTGCGAGATGAAATCGCTGCCGGGCAACTGGTGGAACTGGTGCCGGGCTGGGCACCGAAGAGCGGTGTCATCCATGCCATATTCCCCTCGCGTCGGGGATTGCTGCCTTCGGTGCGCACGTTGATCGATTTTCTTGGGGAGGAATTCAGTCGTAGCGATATTGCTTAGGGGGATGGTTGTATGCGACCAGATCGACCAATTGCATGATGCTTGAGGCGCGGGGGTAAGGCTCTGAAACCGGGTTGCCCCCTTCGCGAGCAAGCCCGCTCCCACAATGATCCGGGTCGTGCACAAAAGCTGTGGACGCAGTAAATCCCTGTGGGAGCGGGCTTGCTCGCGAAGGCGTCAGACCAGACACCATCAACACATCTTCCTGCCCCGATTCATGACTTTCGGTAAACATTGCTTTGCCGCTCCAGCGGTTTTTCTCACGGATGCAGGTGCGGATACTGCCGTCCATTCCCACTGCAACCTCTGGAGTCATTGATGTCTATTCCCGCCTTCGGCCTGGGTACGTTTCGCTTGCAAGGCCAGGTGGTCATCGATTCGGTGAGCAGTGCCCTTGCGCTCGGCTACCGGGTGATCGATACCGCACAAATCTACGAGAACGAAGCCGAAGTCGGCGAGGCTATCGCCGCCAGCGGCATCGCCCGGGAAGCGTTGTTCATCACCAGCAAGATCTGGGTCGCCAACCTGGCCGGTGATCGCCTGATCGACAGCCTGAAAGAAAGCCTGCGCAAACTGCAGACCGATTACCTGGACCTGACCCTGATCCACTGGCCGTCGCCGGACGATCAAGTGCCGGTCGAAGAGTTCATGGGCGCCCTGCTCGAAGCCAAGCGCCTGGGCCTGACCCGGCAGATCGGCGTGTCCAACTTCACCATCGGCCTGATGCAGCAAGCGATTGCAGCCATCGGAGTCGAGCACATCGCCACCCACCAGATCGAACTGCACCCGTACTTGCAAAACCGCAACGTCGTCGCCTTCGCACAAAGCCAGGGCATCGGAATCACCTCGTACATGACCCTGGCCTACGGCGAAGTCCTCAAGGACCCGCTCATCCAGCAGATCGCCGAACGCCTGCACGCGACTCCGGCGCAGGTCACCCTGGCCTGGGCCATGCAATCGGGTTACGCCGTGATCCCGTCTTCCACGCGTCGGGCCAATCTCGAAAGCAACTTGAAGGCTCGCGAGCTGACCTTGAGCGAGGCCGACATGGCCTTGATCGCAACGCTGGATCGCGGCCACCGGTTGACCAGCCCCAAAGGCATCGCGCCAAACTGGGATTGAGCCTCAATCCTGCTCCAGACGCTGGTCCAGGCGGGCCATGGCTTGCTGCAACTGGTCGACGGCGTCGTCGATCAGTGCCGCGCGGCCGTCATTGCACGCCTGCTCCAGTTGTTCGCAACACTCGACCAGGGCAAGCGCTCGCACCATCAGCGCCCCGCCCTTGATCCGGTGTGCCAGCGTCTGCAAGCCCGGGCGATTGCCACCGGCGTGCAAGGCCAGCAAATGCACGCGGTCCTCGCGGTTGGTCAGCGCCAGATCGTGCATCAGTTGATCGATCAGCTCACGGTCCGAATCCACATAGCGCTCCAGTCCGCTCAAATCGAATTCGGCGAAGCCATGGTCGTCGATTGCCGCTGAGGGTGCGCTGGAAAACCGCTGGGCCAGCCACGCCTGCAAATCCACCAGGCGAATGGGTTTGAACAGGCAATCGTTCATGCCCGCGGCCTGACACCGGGCTTTCTCCTCGGCCTGCGCATTGGCGGTAAAGCCCAGGATCAGCGTCGGCGTCGGCGACAGCCCCTGCACCCGCTCTTGCTCACGTATCGCGCCCGCCAATTCGTAACCACTGAGCACCGGCATGTTGCAGTCGGTAATGACCAGGTCGAACCCGTGCCCACGCCACTGTTCAAGCCCCTGTGCCCCGTCCTCAGCCAGCACCACGCGATGGCCCAGGTAGCTCAGCTGCCGCGAGAGCAACAGGCGATTGGCCGGATAATCGTCGACCACCAGAATCGACAACGCCCGGGTGGTGAGCTGCGCCGGATCCTGGGGCGTCCCCTCCACGGGTAACGCTTGCAGGGCGGGCAGCACCAGGCTGATGTCCACCCGCGTCCCGCGCCCAGGCTCACTGTCGAGTTGCAACTGGCCGCCCATCGTTTCGCACAGGGTACGACTGATCACCAGGCCCAGGCCGGAGCCTTGCCGGGCTGTCTGCTGACTGTTTCCCGCCTGCACGAACGGGCTGAACAGGCGTTGCTGGTCGAATGCGCTGATGCCGATGCCGCTGTCTTCGATCTGTACGCTGACGGCGAGGTGCGCCGGAGCTTGAGGCCGCACTCGCAGCGTCAGGCTCACCTGGCCTTCCCGGGTGAACTTGATCGCATTGCTCAGCAGATTGGACAGCACCTGTTTGAAGCGCGTGGGGTCGAGCATCACGTCACAGTCACTGTGCTCGTCGAGCTCGACCCGCCACTGCAGATTCTTCTGTATCGCCAACCCTTCGAAAACCCGGCAGACCGACGTCACCTGCGCGTGCAGATTGACCCGCTCCGGCGCCAGCGACAAATGCCCGGATTCGATCCGGGCGACGTCCAGAATGTCGCCGATCAGATCCAGCAATTGTTGCCCGGCGTTGGACGCCACCTCGATGGCGGCGCGGTCGGTCTCCCCTTCATCGGCCCGTTTCAGCGCCAGTTCGAGCATGCCGATCAGCGCGTTCATCGGCGTGCGGATTTCATGGCTCATGGTGGCCAGGAACGTGGTCTTCGCCCGGTTGGCCTCGTCCGCCGCGTCCTTGGCTTCCTGCAATTGCCCGAGCAATTGCTGACGCTGGCGAATCTGCCGCCGCTGCCAGACGATCCCGGCCAAGGCGAGCAACAGCAAGACACCCGCCACCGCAAACGCCTGCACGATCGCCTGCCGGTGTCGCAGCCAGTAACTCTGCTCGACCATCGCGTCATAGCGCCAGGGTTGGGTCAGCTCGTCAATTTCTTCGGGAGGGATGCTCAACAGCGCCTTGTCCAGGATCGAATGCAGCTCGGTGGCCTCGCGACCGGTCGCCAGGGTGCTTCGTGCCGGGTCGGTGCCCACGGTGCTGGTCACTTGCAGGCGATCGCGATACTGCCGGGAAATCAGGTAACGGGCACTGATCAAGGAGTTGATGCCGCCCTGGGCCTTGCCTTGGTCGACCATTTCCATGGCGTCTGTCGACAGGGGCGCATCCACCAACTGGATCTGCGGGTAGTGCTGGCGAAGGTACTCGCCGACAATGTTGCCCCGGGTCAGCGCCAACGTCCTTCCCGCCATGTCATCCAGCGTCCTGGGGCTGTCCGTATCCACGTGGGTGACCAGTACCGAAGGGCTGCTCAGGAACGACCGGGTGAACAGCAGTTGATCTTCACGCTGGGAACTGAGGCCGATACCGGCCAGCACATCGATCTGGCCGCTGGTGATGCCGGTCATCATTTCAGCCACCGACTTCATGCCGCGGATGTCAAATTGCAACCCGGTGCGCAAACTGATTTTCGTCAGCACATCGATGCCAATACCGCGAAACTTGCCTTCGCTGTCGATAAATGAAATCGGCGGGATATTTTCGTTGATCGCAACCCTCACCCGCGGGTGGCGTTCGAGCCAGTGCTGTTCGGCCACGCTCAATTGCAATGACTGGGTGCCGGGGATAGACACCCCGTTTGCCCCCCAACGACGCAGGATGTTCATTTGCTTATTGGTGGTGATGACCGCCAGCGCCTTGTTGACGACACGCAATAGCGCAACGTTGTCGCGGGCCATCGCAAAGGCAAAACGCCCGGACTCCATGGGCGAGAAGTCCGTCAGTTGCACGTTGTTCAGGTAATTCTTGCTGATCAGATAATGGGCATTGATCGCATCGCCCAGATAGACATCGGCCTGGCCGAACGCCACGGCGCCCATCGCCGCCAGTGTCGAGGGAAACAGCTCGACCTGCGCTTTGGAATAGAACTGTTGCACGCTGTATTCGGGCAAGTAGTGATACAGCATCACCAGCCGCTTGCCGGCCAGTGTCGGGTCGAGCACCGGAGGGAAATCGGTACGCGTGACCAGCACCGGTTGATCGACCGCGTAGGCGCTGGACATCTGTAACAGCGGATCTTCGGCTTCAAATCGATTGGCCGTTCCCAGCAGGTCTGCCTGCCCTTCCTTGATGGCCTGCACCGCGGCGGCCCGCGACGGATAACGTTGAACCTCGATGACGACGTTCAACAATTGTTCGAGCAACCCGGCGTAATCGGCTGTCACGCCTTCGAACACCCTGCCCGCCGTGTTGAACTCGAAAGGAGGATAGTCCGGCGCCGAGACCGCCAGCACCAATCGGCTTTTTTTCTCTAGCCAGTGCAATTCGGTTTCCGTCCACCTGACGCTCAGGCCTTCGGCACTCGAGCGTCCCAACAGGGTCAACGACTGTTGCGCACAGACCGTCGATGCCCAGAGAAGAAGGCCAATCAGCAAGCCGCCTGCCAGTCGTCGGAGAGCGTTCATTCAGATCAAATGATTGCGCAGGGCGAAATCCCTCAAGTGCACCGACGAGCTCACGTTGAGCTTGAGGGTGAGTCGGGTCTTGTAGGTACTGACGGTCTTGTAGCTCAGGTGCATGATCTCGGCGATTTCCAGGTTTTTCGAACCCCGGGCCAGGTACTGCAGAATGGTCAACTCACGATTGGAGAGCCTGTCGATCAACTGCTTTTCACTGCGTTGCAACTCCCCCATCGACACGGAACTCGAAGGGATCTGGGCGAAATAGGTATAGCCGGCCATCACGGAATTCACCGCCGCCTTCAAGTCATCCAGGTCCTTGCTCTTGGAAACATAGGCAACAGCCCCGGCACGCATGCAGCGGTCCTGATAGAACTGGGCCTCCAGCGAGGTGAACACCACCACGCGACATCGCGTGTTTTCGGCCTTGATACGGTCCATCACCTCAAGCCCCGCCACACCGGGAAGACCCAGATCAAGCAGCACGACATCCGGTTGATGTTCCCGGATCAACGCCAGGACCTCATCGCCTCGGGAGGCCTCGTAAATCTGCTTGAACCCTTCGCCCTTGAGTACGAGTTTGATCATGGAGCGAACCACCGGATGATCTTCCACAATCAGTGCTGACTTCATGACAACTCCCGTGCAAAAAAACACGATCGGGCAAAAAATGCCCTCCAGGCACCACAGCGGTTAGGCACAACGCTGCGCATAGACTCTTGCATGGAAGGCTGGAAAGAACTACCTGACAGAAATGACAGTTCCGACGAACGGTAGCCGGCGATCGACGGCGCTCATCAACTGCGTAACGGACGCCAGGTCCGGCAGAGCGGCCTGGCTGACCTGGACGTTGCCCGCGACTGGCGGCAACGGCGCCTGCTGCTCATTAAAGATGAAGACGTGATGAACCTGCGGGTTGTCGGTAAAGAAATTCAACAGGTCCAGCGCTCCGCTGGCCATCGCCCCATTGACGAGCACCAGATCCAGAGGCTCGCAACCGTACTCAACCAGTGGAAGGAGCTCGTCGAGGCTCTGCACCGGAGACACCCGGAAATAGCCAAGCTGGTTGAACAGCCGCTCGATCCGCAGGCGGTTGAAGTGCTGCGCATCGGCGATCAGGATGCGCAGGGATTTGTTCGGCAAGGTGACCTCCAAAAGGATGTCGGTTTCAAGAGGTCGCAAAGCCTACGGAAGACCGCCCTAGGTTTATGTAGGAATATTCCCAAATAAATGCCGGTTTGTCTGACTCTTGCCAGGGAAACCCTGGCCTTTACTCCGTGGTACTCGGACTCCAGAACGCCTGCACCACCAAGGTCGAGGTTGAAATACGTGCCACCAGCGCATCCAGTTCATCACCATCGACCGAGGTGGTGGCCAGGGTGGCTTCGATTTCAATTTCATCCGTGCCGAAGGCGTGCACATCGACATCGCTGGCCGGGTAGTTGCTGCGTTCCAGCTCGGCTTCGAGCAAGGCCAGCACGGTTTTCTGCTGCGTGCGCCGGGCAATGACGTAGACGATGTTGGTGACTTCCGCCGAAATCACATCCAGCGGCTGACGGTTGATGTTGTTGACGATTGGCCGCAGCAGCGTGTTTGCCGCGAGCACAAACAGGGTGCCAAGCAAGGCCTCGGCCAGCAGGTCGGCACCGGCGCAGGCACCGACTGCCGCCGAGGTCCAGAGCGTGGCGGCAGTATTGAGGCCGCGCACATTGCCCTCTTCGCGCATGATCACCCCGGCACCGAGAAAGCCGATGCCGGAAACCACGTAGGCTACGACCCGCACGGCGCCTTCGGCACCGGCGAGACGGTTGGCCATGTCGACGAAAATCGCCGCGCCCACCGCCACCAGCACGTTGGTGCGCAGGCCCGCGGTGCGCTGCCGGTACTGGCGCTCGAAACCGATCAGGCCACCGAGGATGAAGGCCGCGCTGAGGCTGACCAGGGTGTCGAGCAGGGAGGTCAGGTTGAGGTTGTTAAGTGCTTGCATGATGAATCCCTTGAAAAAACACACGATCCCCTTGTGGGAGCGAGCTTGCTCGCGATAGCGGTGTGTCAGTTGACATAGATACCGACTGACACTCAGTCATCGCGAGCAAGCTCGCTCCCACAGGGGTTGCATTGATTGGCCAGCCTCGCGGCCTTATTGCCAGCCAAACCGGCGAATGTAGAACCCCTTCACCGCCTGGGTCAGCGCCATGTACGCCAGCAGGATCACCGGCAGGAACACGAAGTACAGCGACGGCAACGCCTGCAACTTGAAGTAATGCGCCAGCGGTCCCATCGGCAGGAAAATCCCCACGGCCATGATCAGCCCGGTCATCACCAGCAAGGGCATGGCCGCGCGGCTTTGCAGGAACGGGATCTTCGGCGTGCGAATCATGTGCACGATCAGTGTCTGGGTCAGCAGCCCGACCACGAACCAGCCGGACTGGAACAGGGTCTGGTGATCCGGGGTGTTGGCATCGAACACGTACCACATCAAGGCGAACGTGGTGATGTCGAAGATCGAACTGATCGGCCCGAAAAACAGCATGAAGCGTCCGACGTCGCCCGGCTGCCAGCGCTGTGGTTGCTTGAGCATTTCGTCATCGACGTTATCGAACGGGATGGCGATCTGCGAAATGTCATAGAGCAGGTTCTGCACCAGCAGGTGCATCGGCAGCATCGGCAGGAACGGGATGAACGCACTGGCCACCAGCACCGAGAACACGTTGCCGAAGTTTGAACTGGCGGTCATCTTGATGTACTTGAGCATGTTGGCGAAGGTCCGGCGCCCTTCCAGCACGCCCTCCTCCAGCACCATCAGGCTCTTTTCCAGCAGGATGATATCGGCCGCTTCCTTGGCGATGTCCACGGCGCTGTCCACGGAAATACCGATGTCGGCGGTGCGCAGGGCCGGGGCGTCGTTGATGCCGTCACCCATGAAACCGACCACATGGCCGTTACCCTTGAGCAGCCGGACGATGCGCTCCTTGTGCGACGGCGTCAGCCTGGCGAAGACGTTAGTGGTCTCCACTGCCTTCGCCAGCTCGGCATCGCTCATGCGTTCGATGTCGTTGCCCATCAGCAGGCCTTGCTGTTCCAGGCCGACTTCGCGGCAGATCTTCGCCGTCACCAGTTCGTTGTCGCCGGTCAGCACTTTCACCGCCACGCCATGGGCGGCCAGAGCCTTGAGGGCGGGCGCGGTGCTTTCTTTCGGCGGATCGAGGAACGCCACGTAACCGATCAGCGTCAGTGCCTGTTCATCGGCCAGGCCGTAGGTGTTGCGCCCTTCGACCATTGGCCGTGCCGCCACCGCAACCACCCGCAGGCCCTCGGCGTTGAACGAGGCAGTGACCTGACGGATGCGCGCCAGCAGTTCTTCGGTCAGGGCTTCATCGACTTCGCCATGGCGCACCCGCGAGCACACCGCCAGCACCTCTTCCACAGCGCCCTTGCAGATCAGCAGGTGCGGTTGATCGCGCTCGGCGACCACCACCGACATGCGCCGGCGGGTGAAGTCGAACGGGATCTCGTCGACCTTGCGAAACGCCGTGCCGACTTTCAGCTCACGGTGGATTTCGACATGTTCGAGCACCGCCACATCCAGCAGGTTTTTCAGGCCGGTCTGGTAGTAGCTGTTGAGGTAGGCCATTTCCAGCACGTCATCGGAGTCGTTGCCCCAGACGTCGACGTTGCGCGCCAGGAAGATCTTGTCCTGGGTCAGGGTGCCGGTCTTGTCGGTGCACAGCACGTCCATGGCGCCGAAGTTCTGGATGGCGTCGAGGCGTTTGACGATGACTTTCTTGCGCGACAGGAACACCGCGCCCTTGGCCAGGGTCGAGGTGACGATCATCGGCAGCATTTCCGGGGTCAGGCCCACGGCAATCGACAGCGCGAACAGCAACGCTTCGGTCCAGTCGCCCTTGGTGAAACCGTTGATGAACAACACCAGCGGCGCCATCACGAACATGAAGCGGATCAGCAGCCAGCTGACTTTGTTGACCCCGGTCTGGAACGAAGTCGGCGCCCGGTCGGTTGCACCCACGCGCTGGGCCAGGGCACCGAAATAGGTGCTGTTGCCGGTGGTAAGGATCACCGCCATGGCCGTGCCGGACACCACGTTGGTACCCATGAACAGGATGTTGTCCAGGTCCAGCGGATTGCGCGTGTCACGGTCCTGCTGGCGGGGAAATTTTTCCACCGGCATCGATTCGCCGGTCATGGCCGCCTGGCTGACGAACAGGTCCTTGGCGCTGAGCACCCGGCAATCGGCGGGAATCATGTCACCGGCCGACAACACGATCAGATCGCCCGGCACCAGTTGCCTGATCGGCAATTCGATGCGCTGCGCGCCACGGTCCTCAAGGTCGCGGCGCATCACCGTGGCGGTGTTGCTGACCATGGCCTTGAGAGCATCGGCGGCCTGGTTGGATTTGGTTTCCTGCCAAAAGCGCAGCAAAGTAGAGAGCACCACCATGGAGAAAATCACGATGGCGGCTTTCATGTCTTCGGTCAGCCAGGAGATGACCGCCAGCAACGTCAGCAGCAGGTTGAACGGATTCTTGTAGCAGTGCCACAGGTGCGTCCACCAGGGCAGCGGCTGTTCGTGCTCGACTTCATTGAGGCCGAATTGCTCGCGCAGGGCATCGGCTTCGAACTCGCTCAAGCCGTCGGTGTGACTGCCCAGGGTGTTGAGCAATTGACCGGTGTCGCTGCCGGCTGCGGCCACCAGGGTTTGCGCCAGGGTGGGCGGGACTTCACGGCTGACCGTGGTGTCGGTGAAGGTTTCCAGCAACGCCAGGCGACGGAAGTGCCGGGCGATGTGGCGGTTACGCAGGAAACCTGCGAAGAATTCCTTGAGGGTAAGTTTCATGGCTGGTGCCCCTTTGGTCAGCCGGGAAACCGTCGAGCAGGCAGGTCCACGCCGCTGCCGCCGGAACAACCGGCAAAGCAAGGCCTGGCGCGCCGGTCACGAATGACAGGCGTGTCGATAGAGCGGCGGCCACGACAAAAAGTCGAAACCACGCACTGTTCAGCGTCGATGAGAGGGGCGTCGGGACACGGCCGGGACTGGCCATGATCAGGATGCCGCTGCTCGCTTGTCGGCGAGACAACGGCACAGGAGACTGCGCGTTATCTTGCCGAGAAAATGCCGGTTACCGAGACCGGCCGACAACTGTCACTCGAACAAGTACCCACTGTGGGTCTCCGTAATGGATGAAAACGCGCGAAGCTTACGCCCCGATGTTTGGGGAGTAAACCCGATACAAAATATTGCTGGGGGAAATGCGGGGTTCTTCAGGAAGGGTTCAGGATTCAAGTTTGGTGGTGTTTGTGATGGCCCCTTCGCGAGCAAGCCCGCTCCCACATTTTGACCTGTGTTCGCAGATCAATTGTGGGAGCGGGCTTGCTCGCGAAGGCGGCCTGACAGGCGCTGAAGATCCTAGCTCGCCGTCGCCAACAACAAATCCACCACCGACCGCCCATGCCCGCGATGCTTGCCGTGCTCATACAAAGAGCCGGCAATCTCATCCGCACGAATCGGCAGGATCGACAGCAAGGTGTCGCTCAGCCCATGGCTGGCCTGGCAAAAGCCCTGCATGTAGAGGCCGGCCTTGCAGCGTTCATCGGTGATCAACTTGTAGTTGCGATCGACCTCGAAATCACCCAGGTACTCTTCCAGCGGTGCCAGCAACTTGCGGTGCATCTGCCGCTCGTAACCGGTGGCCAGTACCACGGCATCGTAGTAACGCACCGAGACTTCGCCGGTGGCGTTGTTGCGCAACACCAGTTCGATGCCCCGTTCGTTGGCGGTGGCTTTTTCGATAGTGGTCAGAGTGTGGAACGCATGACGGGCGATGCCCGAGACCTTCTGCCGGTAAAAGATGCCGTAGATGCGCTCGATCAGATCGATGTCCACCACCGAATAGTTGGTGTTGTGGTACTCGTTCACCAGTCGCTCGCGCTCGCTGTCGGGCTGCTGGAACACCAGGTCGGTGAACTCCGGCGAGAACACTTCGTTGACGAAGGGGCTGTCGTCGGCCGGCTTGAGTGCCGAGCCGCGCAGGATCATGTCCACCTGCACCGACGGGAAGCTGTCGTTCAAATCGATGAAGGCTTCGGCCGCGCTCTGCCCGCCACCGATGATGGCAATGCTCATCGGCCGGTTGTCCACGCATGGCTGCTTGGCCATCTGCGCCAGGTACTGGGAGTGATGGAACACCCGGCCGTCATCCTTGAGCGCCTTGAACACTTCGGGAATGCGTGGCGTGCCACCGGCGCTGACCACCACCGAACGGGTGGTGCGCACATGTTGATGCCCCGTCGCATCGCGGGAAATCACCCGCAACGCCTCGACCTGATGGTTGTGCAGCACCGGCTCGATGGTCAGCACTTCTTCGCCATAGCGGCTTTGCCCGGTGAACTGCCCGGCGACCCAGCGCAGGTAGTCGTTGTACTCCATGCGGCACGGATAGAAGGTGCCCAGGTTGATGAAATCCACCAGGCGCCCGTGGGCCTTGAGGTAATTGACGAACGAGTAAGGGCTGGTCGGATTGCGCAGGGTCACCAGGTCCTTGAGGAAGGAAATCTGCAACTCGCTCTGGGTCACCAGGGTGTTGCCGTGCCAGCGGTAGTCGGCCTGCTTGTCGAGAAACAGCACATCCAGGTTGCCCTGGCTCGCCCCGCGCTCTTGCAGCGCGATGGCCAGTGCCAGGTTCGACGGGCCGAAACCGACGCCGATCAAGTCGTGAACGAGGGGCGATGCAATTGCCTGTGTCATGTCCAGTGTCCTCTGGATGTTCCCCTCAAAGACGGGGCATTGAACCTAAGTGACCTGACCCGCCAAGGGCCGCACAACAGGTCGTCTGTTGAGTAGGAACGAGGACCGTGAAAAAAAATTTAACCGCGCAGGATCACTGGGCGTCCCACTGTCGCATGCGTATACGGCAATGCTTCATGGTATTGACTATGTGCTTCTCGACCATTGCCCGGGAAATGCCCAGTTGCTCGGCAATCTGCGGATGGGACAGGCCTTCGATCTTGCGCAGCAGGAAACTTTCGCGGCACAGCCGTGGCAACTCCGCCAACGCCCGCTGGAGCATGTCCAGGCGCTGGCCATGATCAAGCACGTTTTGCGGTGAAGGGGTGAAATAGCGCTCCTCATTATCGAGCACGTCCAGAGGTTCGGCCTGACGCAGGGCGTTGCGTCGATGGTCATCGATAACCAGGTTGAGGGCGGTGCGATAAAGGAATGCCCGGGGCTGCTCGATCGGCGTATCACTGGAACGCTCCAGGACCCGCAGATAAGCGTCATGCACCACATCTTCGGCCACCTGACGGTTGCCCAGCCTGGCGTTCAGGAAACACACCAGTTCGCGATAGTAGTTTTCCAACATGACTCCCGTCCGCACGGGGGTGCGGTTTCTGTCCTTGAGCCGTTTCGGCGACTGCTGAATCACACAGTGGCACGATAGTGGCAGTTCGAGTCGCGTAATTTATAGTAATTCTCATATAGATTTAAAGTACTGCTTCAACTTGCCCGATAAATAGTGCTGGTCTATGTGGGAGCGGGCTTGCTCGCGAAGAGGCCGTCACATTCATCATTCATGCGCCTGACACACCGCCTTCGCGAGCAAGCCCGCTCCCACATTAGTTTGTGTCAGCACCTAAATTCCCCGGCGCTTTCTACGTTTACAGGACAGCTCCCCGTCCCTGTCCGGCCCTGCCGGCAGCGTTCAGCCATCGTCCCGCCGCTGAACGACGGGCCGATTTTCCCAGGCCGGAACCCTGCATGAAACGTCCCCGACAGACCCGACGCGCCCTGCTTGCAGCACTTTGTCTGATCCCCGTGGTTGCCGTTGCCGCCTGGCAGTTCATCCCGCCGGGCCGCGACGGGTTCGCCACCGTCCAGGTCAGCCGCGCCGACATTGAAAGCAGCGTCACCGCATTGGGCACCCTGCAACCGCGGCGCTATGTCGACGTCGGCGCCCAGGCGTCCGGGCAGATCCACAAGATCCATGTGGAAGTCGGCGATGTGGTCAAGGAAGGCCAATTGCTGGTGGAAATCGACCCGTCCACCCAACAGGCCAAACTCGATGCCGGGCGCTTCTCCGTCGAAAATCTCAAGGCGCAGCTGCAGGAACAACGCGCGCAACACGACCTGGCTCGGCAGAAGTACCAGCGTCAACAGAACCTCGCCGCCGGCGGCGCCACCCGTGAAGAAGACGTGCAGACCGCCCAGGCCGAACTGCGCGCCACCCAGGCACGGGTCGACATGTTCCAGGCGCAGATCCGCCAGGCCGAGGCCAGCCTGCGCAGCGACCAGGCGGAGCTCGGCTACACGCGCATATATGCACCAATGGCCGGCACCGTGGTCGCGCTGGATGCCCGGGTCGGCCAGACCCTCAACGCCCAGCAGCAAACGCCGCTGATCCTGCGCATCGCCAAACTGTCGCCGATGACCGTGTGGGCCGAGGTCTCGGAGGCCGACATCGGCCACGTCAAACCCGGCATGCACGCCTGGTTCACCACCCTGAGTGGCGGCACCCGGCGCTGGACCAGCACCGTGCGGCAAATCCTCCCCGTCCCGCCCAAGCCGCTGGACCAGACCAGCCAGGGCGGCGGCAGCCCCGCCAGCGCCAGCAAAAGCGGGAGTGCCCGCGTGGTGCTGTACACCGTGTTGCTGGACGTCGACAACGCCGACAACGCCTTGATGGCGGAAATGACCACCCAGGTATTTTTCGTCGCCAATCAGGCGCAGAACGTACTCACCGCGCCCATAGCAGCCCTGCAGGCCGGCCCGCAGACAGACCGGCAGACAGCACAAGTGGTCGCCAGCAACGGCAGCATCGAACAGCGCAACGTGCGCACTGGCATCAGCGACCGCCTGCGGGTGCAGATCCTCGACGGCCTGCAAGAAGGCGATCACCTGTTGATCGGCCCGGTCGACGGGAGTGGCGGCTGAATGCACACGCCCCTGATCGACCTTTCGGACATCCGCAAAGCCTACGGCGGTGGCGACGCGCCTGAAGTTCACGTATTGCGCGGCATCGACCTGTCGATCCATGCCGGGGAGTTCGTGGCGATCGTCGGCGCTTCCGGCTCCGGCAAGTCGACGCTGATGAACATCCTCGGCTGCCTCGACCGCCCTACTTCGGGCGAATACCGCTTCGCCGGGGAAAACGTCGCGGCCCTGGACAGTGACGAACTGGCCTGGCTGCGGCGCGAAGCCTTCGGTTTTGTGTTCCAGGGCTACCACCTGATTCCCTCCGGTTCGGCCCAGGAAAACGTCGAGATGCCGGCGATCTACGCAGGCACCCCGGCCGCCGAACGCCACGCCCGCGCCGCGGCCCTGCTCGAGCGCCTCGGCCTGGCTTCGCGCACCGGCAACCGCCCCCATCAACTCTCCGGTGGGCAACAGCAACGGGTGTCGATTGCCCGCGCGTTGATGAATGGCGGCCACATCATCCTTGCCGATGAACCCACCGGCGCCCTCGACAGCCACAGCGGCGCCGAGGTCATGACCCTGCTCGACGAACTGGCGAGCCAGGGCCACGTGGTGATCCTCATCACCCACGACCGCGAAGTGGCGGCCCGGGCCAAACGCATCATCGAAATTCGCGACGGCGAGATCATCAGCGACAGCGCCCGGGACAATCCCACCGCGCAAAACTCGGCCAATCCCGGCGCCCTGCAAGCCGTCGATTTGCGCAAGCGCCTGAGCGAAGGCGCCGAAGCCACCGGCGCCTGGAAAGGCGAGTTGGTCGATGCCGTGCACGCGGCGTGGCGGGTGATGTGGATCAACAAGTTCCGCACCGCGCTGACCTTGCTCGGGATCATCATAGGCGTGGCCTCGGTGGTGGTGATGCTGGCCGTCGGCGAAGGCAGCAAGCGCCAGGTGATGGCGCAGATGGGCGCGTTCGGTTCCAACATCATTTACCTCAGCGGCTCGGCGCCCAACCCGCGTACGCCCATGGGCATCGTCACCCTCGATGACGTTGCCGCGATTGCCAGTTTGCCCCAGGTGATGCGGATCATGCCGGTCAACGGCCAGGAGGCCGGGGTGCGCTTTGGCAACCTCGACCACTTGAGCTACGTCGGTGGCAACGACACCAACTTCCCGGCGATTTTCAACTGGCCGGTGGTCGAAGGCAGCTACTTCACCCACGCCGATGAACAGAACGCCGCGGCGGTCGCGGTGATCGGGCACAAGGTGCGGACCAAACTGCTCAAGGACGTGGCCAACCCGATCGGCCAGTACATCCTGATCGAAAACGTCCCCTTCCAAGTGGTCGGCGTGCTCGCGGAAAAAGGCGCCAGCTCCGGCGACTCCGACAGCGACGACCGCATCGCCATCCCCTACTCCGCTGCCAGCGTGCGCCTGTTCGGCACCCACAATCCCGAGTACATCGCCATCGCCGCCGCCGATGCGCGCAAGGTCAAGGAGACCGAAAAAGCCATCGAACAACTGATGCTGCGCCTGCACGACGGCAAGCACGATTTCGAACTGACCAACAACGCGGCGATGATCCAGGCCGAGGCGCGCACGCAAAACACCCTGTCGCTGATGCTCGGCTCGATTGCGGCGATTTCCCTGCTGGTGGGCGGGATCGGCGTGATGAACATCATGCTCATGACCGTGCGCGAGCGGACTCGCGAGATCGGTATCCGCATGGCCACCGGTGCCCGCCAACGCGACATCCTGCGCCAGTTCCTCACCGAAGCGGTGATGCTCTCGGTGGTGGGCGGCCTCACCGGGATCGCCCTGGCGCTGATCGTCGGTGGCGTGCTGATTTTCAGCGAAGTCGCTGTCGCGTTCTCCCTGATAGCGGTGCTGGGCGCCTTCGGCTGCGCCCTGGTCACCGGTGTCGTTTTCGGCTACATGCCGGCCCGCAAGGCTGCCCGACTCGACCCGGTCACGGCCCTTACCAGTGAATGATCGATTGATGAAGCCGCCACTCAGTGTGTTAACCCTGTGCCTGTTGCTCGGCGCCTGCGGCACCCCGGCACAGCGCCCCGACAGCGGCATCCAGCCGCCGACCGCCTGGCAATCGCCGCACACCGCAGGCGCTGTCCATGACAACCAGCAATGGTGGAACCGCTTCGGCAGCCCGCAACTGGATCGCCTGATCGAACAGGCGCGGCTCGGCAGCTACGACCTGGCCGCGGCCATCGCGAGAGTGCGCCAAGCCCAGGCCGACACGGTGATTGCCGGCGGCTCGCAACTGCCCGAGGTCAAGGCCGGGGTCAACGCCAATCGCCAGAAACTCCTGCGCGGCAGCGGCTACAGTCAGCTCGATGCCGACAGCGATAACGACGCCGTCGACTACTTCACTACAAACCTGACTGCCAGCTACGAAATCGATTTCTGGGGAGGACAACGGGCCAGCCGCGACAGCGCGCAATTCAGTCTGCAAGCCAGCGAGTTCGATCAGGCCACGGTGGAATTGACGTTGCTCAGCGGCGTGGCCAACGGCTACGCGCAAGCCTTGTCGTTGCAGGAGCAGAGCCGCATCGCCGAATTGAATCTGGCCAATGCCCAAAACGTGTTGAAACTGGTGCAGACCCGTTTCGATTCGGGCTCGGCCACGGCCCTGGAACTGGCGCAGCAAAAAAGCCTGGTGGCGGCGCAGCAACGCCAGCTGCCGCTGGTGCAGCAACAGGCCGAGGATGCACGGATCAGCCTCGCCGCCCTGCTCGGCCGCCCGGTTCAGGCGCTGTCGTTGGGCCAGGAACACTTCGATCAACTGACCTGGCCCGCGATTGACGCCGGGGTACCCAGCCAGTTGCTCAGCCGCCGTCCGGACATTGCCCGGGCCGAGGCGCAACTGGCCGCGGCCCAGGCCGACGTCACCGTCGCCCGGGCCGCGATGCTGCCGACCGTGACCCTCACCGCCGAAATCGGCTCCGGCGCCGACCGGGCCAACGACATCCTGCGCAGCCCCTTCTACAACCTCACTGCCGGGCTGCTCGCGCCGGTGTTCAACAACGGCCGCCTCGGCGCCCAGCGCGACAAGGCCACGGCGCGCCAGGAAGAACTGCTGGAGACTTATCGCGGCGCGATCATCAACGGCTTCGCCGACGTCGAAAAAGCCCTCAACAGCATTCGCGGACTGGATGAACAACGCGGGTGGCAGAGTGAAGAGCTGAGCCAGGCGCAGACCGCGTTCAACATCGCGCAAAGCCGTTACCAGGCCGGGGCCGAGGATTTACTGACGGTGCTGGAAACCCAGCGCACGCTGTATGCGGCGCAGGATTTGAACGTGCAACTGCGGCTGTCGCGGATGCAGGCGAGTATTGCGCTGTACAAGGCGTTGGGTGGGGGGTGGCAGATCTTGTAGTTGCGGTGTCTGAGAGGACGCCTTCGCGGGCAAGCCCGCTCCCACAGGTTATGCGTCGTGCCCGGATCATGCGGCAAACACAAAACCCTGCGGGAGCGGGCTTGTTCGCGATGGCGTCAGCATGGACGCCACATGAACTCAGAGCGAAATCGGCTTACGCCCGGCAAACGAATGCGCCAGCGTCCCGCCATCCACCAGTTCCAGTTCACCACCCAGCGGCACGCCATGGGCGATACGCGAGGCGATCAGGCCTTTGCTGCTGAGCAATTGGGCGATGTAGTGCGCCGTGGCTTCACCTTCCACGGTCGGGTTGGTGGCCAGGATGACTTCGGCGAATGTGCCGGCCTCTTCGATCCGCGCCATCAACTGCGGAATGCCGATGGCTTCCGGCCCCAAGCCGTCGAGCGGCGACAGATGCCCCTTGAGCACGAAATAGCGCCCACGGAAACCCGTCTGCTCCACGGCATAGACGTCCATCGGGCCTTCCACCACGCAAAGCAAGGTGTCGTCGCGACGGGTATCGGCGCATTGCGGGCAAAGATCATCTTCCGTCAGCGTACGGCACAAGCGGCAGTGACCGACCCCTTCCATGGCCTGGCTCAGGGCCAGCGCCAGCCGCGAGCCGCCGCTGCGGTCGCGCTCGAGCAACTGCAACGCCATGCGCTGGGCGGTTTTCTGACCCACGCCTGGCAAAATTCGCAGGGCGTCGATCAGTTGGCGAATCAAAGGGCTGAAGCTCATGGTGGAAAAGTCCGACAAGACAACGAGACGCGGTTTATACCCGCGCCTCGGTTGAGCGTCAAATTGCAGCGTCAATTACTCAGTCCCGGGAAACCCGAACCACCAATTTACCGAAGTTGCGCCCTTCCAGCAGGCCGATGAACGCATCGGGCGCCTGTTCCAGGCCATCGACCACGTCTTCGCGGAACTTCACCTTGCCATCGCGCACCCAGGGCGCCATGGCGCTGAGGAATTCCGGCTGACGATCGCCATAGTCATCGAACACGATGAAGCCCTGGATGCGCACCCGCTTGGTCAACAGGGTGCGCTGCAACAGTGGCAGGCGATCCGGGCCGCTCGGCGCTTCATGGGCGTTATAAGAGGCAATCAGGCCGCAGAGTGGAATCCGCGCCTTGGGATTGAGCAACGGCACCACGGCGTCGAACACTTTGCCGCCGACATTTTCATAATAAATATCGATGCCCTTGGGACAGGCTTGCGCCAGTTCCTCAGCAAAATCCGGGCTCCTGTGATCGATGCAGGCGTCGAAGCCTAACTCGTCGACCACATAACGGCACTTTTTCGCACCACCCGCCACACCAACCACGCGCAGCCCCTTGATCTTCGCCACCTGGCCGACCACCGAACCCACCGCCCCGGACGCGGCCGCCACCACCAGGGTTTCGCCAGGCTTGGGCTGGCCGATGTCCATCAGGCCCATGTACGCGGTCATGCCCGGCATCCCCAGCACCCCAAGGGCCATCGAAGGGCTTGGCAGCGCGGGAATCGGAATGATGCTGCGACCGTCATTGATGCTGTGGCTTTGCCAACCAGTGGCACCGACCACCAGATCACCCTCCTGAAACTTCGGATTGAGCGAGCGCTCGACCCGGCTGACAGCACCCCCGGTCATCACTTCGCCGATTTCCACCGGTGCGGCGTAGGAAGGTGCGTCACTCATGCGTCCGCGCATGTAGGGATCCAGCGACAGGAAAACGGTCTTGAGCAGCACCTGACCGTCGGCCAGGTCCGGCAGCGCTACCCGTTCCATGCGGAAGTTTTCCGGCGTTGGCGCACCCACCGGGCGAGAAGCCAGGACAATGCGTTGATTGAGGGTCATGGGGTCGGACATGGCAGCGTCTCCTGAGATCGATGAGGTTCAGTGATATAGGGAGCAGACCTTTGTGGCGGTATGGCGTTCGATGTGTTTTCAGTTGCACCGGGGTGAATTCTTCGCGAGCAGGCTCGCTCCCACATTTGCAATGCAATCCCCCTGTGGGAGCGAGCTTGCTCGCGATGGCGGCATGCCTGTCACCACAGACCCAATGGCCAGAAACAAAAATGCCAGGCGCTATGCCTGGCATTTTTGTAACTCATCTGCCGCCTGAAGGCGAATCAGAATGGCAGTTTCATGCCCGGCGGCAGTTGCATGCCGGCAGTCATGCTGCCCATTTTGTCCTGGCTGTTGGCTTCGATCTTGCGAACGGCATCGTTGACCGCGGAGGCGATGACCGCTTCCAGCATTTCCTTGTCGTCTTCGCTCATGCCTTCAACCAGGCTTGGGTCGATGGTCACGCTCTTGACGTCATGACGACCGGTCATCACCACGGTGACCATATCGCCACCGGCCTTACCGGTGACTTCGGCGTTGGCCAGTTCTTCCTGCATCTTGGCCATTTTTTCCTGCATCTGCTGCGCCTGCTTCATCAGGCCGGCCATGCCACCTTTCATCATGGTAATCACCTCAAAAGTACTTGGATTAAAACAGCGCCCGGCCCATGCGGCCGGACGCCTTGCGTTATTAGCCCTGAGTGACCAGGGCGTCGACAGGTTCAATAGTATCGTTACGGACCACCGCACCGAACTGCTGCATCATTTGCTGGATGAACGGATCACCGTGGATCGATTCCTCCGCCTCGCGCTGACGGTTGGCGCGGCGGCGCGAAGCCGCTTGTGCCGGGGTTTCCTGCTCGGGCTTGATCAGCTCGATGCTCAGGGTCAGCGTGCGCTGGTGATACTGGTTCAGCGCATCGTTGAGGCGACGCTGTTGAGTGGCGTTGAACAAGGCACTGTGGGCCGGGTCCAGGTGCATCAGCCAATTGTCGCCATCCACCGCAATCAGCGTGCAGTTGGCGGCGATGCTGCCGGTCATGCCGGAGATCGGCAATTTCGGGAACAGCTCCAGCCATTGCAGGGCCAGGCCGGTGGCGGGCATTGCCGCGGGCTCAGGCTCGGGCTCCGGAGCCGGGTCGGCGGCATGCTCGCTGGCCAGTTCGTCGAGGTAACTGTAGGCCGAATCCATGTCCGGCTCGATGTAATCCTCATCCAGCGGCGGCTCGTCATCCAGGTCCATGCCCGGCGTCGCGGCATCGACGGCGGCCACCGATGGTTCCGGGATCGGCGCGGCGGCCCACTCCGGGGCGTCCGGCACCACGCTGTCCGGCGTCGGCAACGGCATCGGCGGTAATTCGGGTTGTTCGCTGGCGGTTTCCAGCACCGGCTCCACCGCCGGTTGCTGAACGGGGGCTGGCTCGACCGGGTCATTCCACGGCAGGTCGACCACCTCTTCGACTACGGCCGCTTCAACCACAGGCGCAGCTACAGGTTCTGGCACAACGACCGGCGCAACCGGTTCCGGTGCAGGCGATGGAGCCGCCACTGGCGCAGCCACTATCGGTGCAACGGCCGCAGCGACTACCGGCGCAACAACCGGCGCGGCAGCCACTGAGTTTGCGGAATCAACTGTGGCCTGGCTGATCCCCACTGGCTTTAGCGGTTGCCTCGGGGCATCCGCGGTGTCTGCGGGCCGGAACGCCAGCATCCGCAGCAACACCATTTCAAAACCACCCCGGGGATCCGGCGCCAGCGGCAGGTCGCGGCGGCCGATCAGGCCCATCTGGTAGTAGAACTGCACATCTTCGGCCGGCAACGCCTGGGCCAGTGCCAGCACGCGATCACGGTCGCCGTGACCGTTATCGACACCTTCCGGCAAGGCCTGGGCGATGGCAACACGGTGCAGCACATTGAGAATTTCCGAGAGCACACCGTTCCAGTCCGGGCCTTGTTCGGCCAGGTGGCGGACGGCTTCGAGCAACGCCTTGGCATCGCCTTCGATCAGGGCATGCAGGACGTCGTAGACCTGCCCGTGATCGAGAGTCCCGAGCATCGCCCGCACGTCGGCGGCCATGACCTTGCCTTCACCGAAGGCAATCGCCTGGTCGGTCAGGCTCATGGCGTCACGCATCGACCCGTCGGCGGCTCGGCCCAGCAGCCACAGCGCGTCGTCTTCGAACGGCACGTTCTCGACACCCAGCACGTGGGTCAAATGTTCGACCACCCGCTCCGGAGTCATGTTCTTCAGGGAGAACTGCAGGCACCGCGACAGAATCGTTGCAGGAAGTTTCTGCGGATCAGTGGTCGCCAGGATGAACTTGACGTAGGGAGGCGGCTCTTCAAGGGTTTTGAGCAGTGCGTTGAAGGAATGGCTGGAGAGCATGTGCACTTCGTCGATCAGGTAGACCTTGAAGCGCCCGCGGCTCGGGGCGTACTGCACGTTGTCGAGCAATTCGCGGGTATCTTCGACCTTGGTGCGGCTCGCGGCGTCGATCTCGATCAGGTCGACAAAGCGGCCTTCGTCGATTTCGCGACACACCGAGCATTCGCCACAGGGGGTCGAAGTGATACCTGTTTCGCAGTTAAGGCATTTGGCAATGATCCGCGCGATGGTGGTCTTGCCGACCCCACGGGTACCGGTGAAGAGGTAGGCGTGGTGCAGCCGCTGGCTGTCCAAGGCATTGATCAGAGCCTTGAGCACATGGGTCTGGCCGACCATTTCGCGGAACGAGCGCGGACGCCATTTACGTGCAAGAACCTGATAACTCATCGAAAACCGTCGCAGCGAAGGAAGCAGAAGCGGCTAATGCTAGCGGAGCAAGGCACAAATTGCATCCGGTGCGCTCGTGTATTGTGGCCAAGCTGCACATCGGGGGCTATTAACGGAGTGTTTATGCGGCTGGCCTTGGGGGCATTGCTGTTGATCAGCCTGGACAGCGTGGCTGCGCAATCGTGGCTGCCCGATCAGCCTGGCGATTATCTCTGGAGCATCCCGCTCTTCACTCAACCCGACGTGTTGATCACCCGGCATGCGCCGCCGTGCGCAACGACCCGCAAGTGCCGGTGCAGCGCATTCTGCGCACCCTGGTTCGGATGAAGATGTCCGGGGAGATCGATGAGATTGTCCGGCGGTATATCGGTGGCGAACCTGCGGTTGTGGATAAACCGCAAACGGCGAAAAACCGCCCTGGACAAGATCCTGGCAGCTAGCGAAAGACTGTTTTCAGAAAGATAACGCGAGAGAACACTCGCGTGGCGTTAAGGTGGTAACCCCACCAGCCACACCCCGGCACACAATGTCACCGCTGCGGCTGCTCCCTTCCAGGCCTGACCGGGTTCACGGTTGATCGTTGCGGGGGGACCGATGGGGTCACCATAACGACGCTCACCTGTCGGCGAGCCGCGCCATTGTACCTATCTGAGGCGAAGTTACAACCGTTGGTTTCGGATTAAAAATATGAGGGGGTTCAAGCACTTGCTATTGTGCCTCAAGCACCTCATCCGCCCTGCCGCCCTCCTGCTGAATCACCAGATGGATAAAGTGCAGCTTGGCAATGCCCGCCGGTGGCAGGACGAACGGATAGAAATCCGGCTGCCCCATGCTGCGTGACAATTCGTTGAGCATGCCGGCCAGTTCGATCCACGCATTGACGAACGACAGGAACGCCGCGCCGCCGGGATGCTGTGGATCGTAGAGGGTATCCAACGGAAACGGCTGATAGTCGAAGTCCATTTCCCGGGCGCTCATGCCAAATCCCAGCGCGGTATCCACTGCGTCCATCATGTGCAGGTAATGCGCCCAGGTTTCGGCCCAGTCTTCCCACGGGTGCATGGTGGCGTAGGCGCTGACGTAGTGCTGCTGCCAGTCGAGCGGTGCGCCCTGCTGATAATGCCGCTCGAGGGCTTCGGCATAGCTGGCGCGTTCATCGCCGAACAACCCTCGAAAAGGCTCAAGCCACTGGCTATTGGCGATCAATCGATCCCAGTAGTAGTGCCCGACTTCGTGACGGAAATGCCCGAGCAACGTGCGATAGGGTTCGTGCATTTGCACCCGCACTTGTTCGCGGTGGGCATCGTCGGCTTCCTTGATATCAAGAGTCACCAGGCCATTGGCGTGTCCGGTGGTAGGCGATTGGCCTTCGAGGTCCACGCCGATGAAATCGAAGGCAAGGCCGGTCTCTTCATCGACGGTTTTGGGAATCACCTGCAACCCCAGGCTGAGCAGTTGCGCGACCAGACGCCGCTTGGCGGTTTCCACCTTGCGCCAGCGCTCGTGGTTGTCGGCTAACGACAGGTCAGGAATGGTGCGATTGAGGCTGCAGGCAATGCACAAGACGTCATGGTCATTGGCAGGCAGCAACCAATTACAGGCGGCCGGGGAGTCGAGGTTGGCGCAGCGTCGAAACAGGCCAGCCCCGAGATCGGCATCAAGCAGCCAGGTGCCCGCTTGCACACCCGGTTGCAGCGCAGACAAGCGACTCTGCTCCGGCTGATAACCCAACACCGCCGAACAGGCCAGGCACTGGCTGTTGCGAAAGAACAGCGACTGCCCGCAACGACAGGACCAGACCTTGCTGTTGCGCGAATGTTCGGCCATGAACGGCGCGGCGATGCGCGAGCTGAGTTGCTCGAAGAAAGGGTACATGGTGATCTCTCCCTGGGGCTTGCAGAGACTAGATCATTCCCGAGAGGTGATCGTTCCCGTTTTCTGCGGGGCTGTTGAAATCGCCTTCGCGAGCAAGCCCGCTCCCACATTCGATCGGATTCCTACAGGAAGAGCCCGTTCAAATGTGGGAGCGGGCTTGCTCCGGGCGGCGTTCCGACGAATGGCTTCACACCGAAATATCATGCTTGCGCAGAAACTCGACAAACGCCTCTTCATCCAGCACCTTCAACCCCAGCTCGTTGGCCTTGGTCAGCTTCGAACCGGCACCCGGCCCTGCCACCACGCAATGGGTCTTGGCCGACACCGAGCCGGCGACCTTGGCGCCGAGGCTTTCGAGTTTGTCTTTGGCGATATCGCGGCTCATCAGCTCCAGCGAGCCGGTCAGCACCCAGGTCTGCCCGGCCAGCGGCAAGCCTTCGACGACCTTCTTCTCGCTCTGCCAGTGCATGCCGAAATCGGCCAGCTGCCTCTCCGCCGCTTCGGCCAATTGGCGATTTTCCTCGACCGCAAAGAATTCGCGCACCGAATTGGCCTGTTTCTCCGGCAGCGCCTGGCGCATATCCAGCCAATCCGCGCCGATCACCGCCTGCAGCGAGCCGAACTTGTCCGCCAGTTTCTGCGCCCCGCCCGGCCCGACCAAGGGGATATGCAGCTTGTCGAGGAAACCACCCAGCGTGGTGCTCGCCGAAAACTCGGCACCCAACTCGCCCTGATCCTGAATCTGCATGCCATGCCTGAGCAAATCGGCGATCACCTGCTGGTTATGCGCGTCCTCGAAGAAGCTGTGGATCTCGTGCGCGACTTCCAGGCCAACATCCGGCAAGTACGTCAGCACCTGCGGCAAGGCCTGCTGCACCCGCTCCAGCGAACCCAGGGAGCGGGCCAGAACCTTGGCCGTCTCCTCGCCGACATCGGGAATCCCGAGGGCGTAGATGAACCGCGCCAGGCCCGGCTTCTTGCTGTCTTCGATGGCGCCGAGCAGGTTCTTGCTCGACAGTTCGGCAAAGCCTTCCAGATCGACGATCTGTTCAAAGGTCAGGGCGTACAGATCGGCCGGCGAGCTCACCAGGCCTTCGTCGACCAGTTGCTCGACGCTCTTCTCACCCAGGCCTTCGATATCCATGGCGCGACGGGAAACGAAGTGAATGATCGCCTGCTTGAGCTGCGCACCGCAGGCCAGACGACCGACGCAGCGATACACCGCGCCTTCGCTGACCGTTTCGCGGCCCTTGCTGCGTTTGATCAGTTGCGTGCGCTCGACATGGGAACCGCACACCGGGCACTGCTCGGGAATCTGCACTGGCCGGGCGTTTTCCGGACGGCGTTCCATGACCACTTGCACCACCTGCGGAATCACGTCACCGGCGCGGCGGATGATCACCGTGTCGCCGATCATCAGGCCCAGGCGCGCGACTTCGTCCATGTTATGCAGCGTGGCGTTGGCCACCGTGACGCCCGCGACCTTGACCGGTTTCAGACGCGCCACCGGCGTCACCGCCCCGGTGCGGCCGACCTGGAATTCCACATCGAGCAGCTCGGTGAGCTCTTCCATCGCCGGGAATTTGTGGGCGATGGCCCAACGCGGCTCACGGGCGCGAAAGCCCAGTTCACGCTGGGAGGCAATGCTGTTGACCTTGAACACCACACCGTCGATTTCATACGGCAGCGCGCTGCGACGCTCACCGATGTCGCGGTAATAATCCAGGCATTCGGCGATACCGTGCGCCAGTTTCAGCTCATGACTGATCGGCATGCCCCAGGCCTGGAGTTGCTGCAAATTGCCGATGTGCGTATCGGCGATGTCCGCCGACACCTGGCCGATGCCGTAGCAGCAGAACTCCAGCGGGCGATTGGCGGTGATCTTCGAGTCCAGCTGGCGCAAACTGCCTGCCGCCGCGTTGCGCGGGTTGGCGAAGGTCTTGCCGCCGACTTCCAGTTGCGTGGCGTTGAGCCGCTCGAAACCGGCCTTGGACATGAACACTTCGCCGCGCACTTCCAGGGTCGCCGGCCAGCCGGTACCGTGCAGTTTGAGCGGGATGTTGCGTACGGTGCGCACGTTGACGCTGATGTCTTCGCCGGTGGTGCCGTCGCCACGGGTCGCGCCGCGCACCAGGATACCGTCCTGATACAGCAGGCTGACGGCCAGGCCATCGAGCTTGGGCTCACAGCTGTACTCGACGGTTGCGCCGCCACCGAACAGATCGCCGGCCGGCAGGTCCAGGCCTTCGGTCACCCGGCGGTCGAACTCACGCATGTCGGTTTCTTCGAAGGCGTTGCCGAGGCTGAGCATCGGCACTTCGTGACGCACCTGGGTAAATGCCGACAGCGCCGCGCTGCCCACTCGCTGGGTTGGCGAGTCGCTGGTGATCAGTTCGGGATTGGCCGCTTCCAGAGCCTTGAGCTCGTTGAACAAGCGGTCGTACTCGGCGTCCGGAATGCTCGGCTCGTCGAGCACGTGGTAACGATAGTTGTGCTGATCCAGCTCAGCGCGCAGCTCTAAAATACGGTTCTTGGCGGCGGTCATGGGTGTTCTCTCATAAAGCAAAAGAGCAGCCGAGGCTGCTCAATCTGTTTTGCCGATTATCCCGCGCACCGCGCGGGAATAACCATTTCAATCAACGTTTCTGGGTCAGGGCGCGGCGTTCGAATTCCACGATGCGCTGACGGTAGTGCTCAATCGTCTGGGCAGTCAGCACGCTGCGCTGGTCGTCTTTCAATTCACCGTTCAGCTCTTGCGACAATTTACGCGCTGCCGCCACCATCACGTCGAAGGCTTGCTTCGGATGGCGAGGGCCTGGCAGACCCAGGAAGAAGCTCACCGCCGGAGTGCTGAAGTGGTCGATGTCGTCCAGGTCGAATACGCCAGGCTTGACGGCGTTGGCCATGGAGAACAGCACTTCACCGTTGCCGGCCATGCTTTCGTGACGGTGGAAAATATCCATCTCGCCGAAACGCAGACCGCTTTCCAGAATGTTCTGCAACAGCGCCGGGCCCTTGAAGCCGGCAGCGTCGCGGCAGATCACGCTGATCACCAGCACTTCTTCAGCTTGCGGTTGCTCTTTGTCGTTGACCGCTGGCGAGGACTTGGTGTCATCCGGGAAATCGTCGTCGCGGCTGCTGAAGCTCGGGCCGCCGTCCAGATCCAGGCTGAGGTTCATGTCGCCCTGGGAAGGCTCGCTGTGGCCACGCTTGCCGCGCTTGGAGCCCGACTCGCGAGGCTCGCGGGCCGGCATGCTCACCGACGGCAGATCGTGCTCGTCCAGTTGCGGCTCTTTATGCGTGTCCAGCACGCGCGGCGGGCCCAGCAGCTCGGCGCTGGTGCTGCTGTCCTCGTCCGGCAGATTGGACAGACTTCGATCAAGACGGAACTTCAGTTTTCCCTTGCCGCCGCGCATACGGCGCCAGCCATCGAAAAGAATACCGGCAATGACAATAATGCCGATGACGATCAGCCACTCGCGCAGACCGATTTCCATGTAATCCCGTGCCTCTATAAAAAATGCTGAAAAATAAGGGGTTTACAACCTGCAAACCGCTTTAAAACGTGGCGCCAACTCTATGTTCTGACAGGCGTTTTGCCCACGTATACGAAAAATTGACATTAAACTAGCACGACCAAAGGCAACTTTACACCGTCTACCACGTTGGCTAGCGCGAATATGTCGATTGGCCAGCAAGTCGAAGCCAGGAAAAGAGTCCTACACACCGTAAGCCACCTTTTCTACAACCACGACTCAGGCGTCCACCATCGCCATCGCCTCCTCGACATCCACCGCCACCAGGCGTGAACAACCGGGTTCGTGCATCGTCACCCCCATCAGTTGTTCGGCCATTTCCATGGCGATCTTGTTGTGGGTGATATAGATGAACTGCACTGTCTGTGACATCTCTTTTACCAATCGCGCGTAGCGTCCAACGTTAGCGTCATCCAGTGGCGCGTCAACCTCATCGAGCATGCAGAACGGCGCCGGATTCAATTTGAAGATCGCAAAAACCAGGGCCAATGCGGTCAGGGCTTTTTCGCCGCCGGAGAGCAAATGGATGGTGCTGTTCTTCTTTCCTGGCGGCTGCGCCATGATTGTTACCCCTGTATCGAGTAAATCTTCGCCCGTCAGTTCCAAATATGCGCGGCCACCACCGAAAACTTTTGGGAAAAGCGCCTGTAAACCGCCATTGATCTGATCAAAGGTATCCTTGAAACGGTTACGGGTTTCCTTGTCGATCTTGCGAATCACGTTCTCAAGGGTATCGAGCGCTTCCACCAGATCGTCGTTCTGCGCATCCAGATAACGTTTACGTTCCGATTGCTGCTGGTACTCATCGATGGCCGCCAGGTTGATCGCGCCCAGACGCTGGATCCTCGTAGCGATGCGCTCGAGTTCTTCCTCGGCATCCTTCTCGCTGGCCTCGGCGGTCAATGTTGCGAGTACGCCGTGGAGATCGTAGCCGTCTTCCAGCAATTGGTCCTGCAAGGTCTTGCGGCGCACGGTCAGGGCTTGCCATTCCATGCGTTGGGTTTCGAGCTGACTGCGAATCAACTGGGATTGTTGTTCGGCCTGGCTGCGGCGCTTCTCGGCGTCGCGCAGTTCGCGGTCGGCGTCTTCGAGGGCGATCTGCGCAGTCTTGAGTTCTTCGTCGACGGTCATGCGCTTGTCGAGCAACTCCTCGAGCTTCAAACGCAGCTCTTCCAGCGGTGCTTCGCCCTCCTCCAGATTGAGGCTCAGTTGCTCGCGTTTTTCGGTCAGCCGCTCGGACTGCATCTCCAGACGTTCCAGCGCCTGACGCGTTGAATCGTGCTGGGCCTTGAGCGAGCCCAGGCGCACCGCCAACTGATGGGCGTGATCCTTGTGCTGCCGGGCTTCCTGACGCACCCGGTCCAGGCGTTCGCGCAGGCTGTCGCGCTGGGCCAGCAGTAACTCCCGCTGTTCGGTGTCCAGCGCCATGCTGTCGAGGGCTTCCTGCAATTGCAGGCGCGCTTCACCGATATTTTCGTGTTCCAGCGCTCGCTGCTCGTCGAGTTCGATAAGCTCTTCGTCGAGACGCGTACGGCGCAGGGTCAATTGTTCGGCCTTGGCCTTTCCGGCGGACAATTGAGCCTTCAATTCACCTTGCTGACGCGCTTCGTCCTGCAGCAAACGGCGCAAATGTTCGCGGCCGTTCTCCTGCTGACGCTGCTGCGCCCTGAGATTCTGCAGTCGGGTTTCCAGGGTTTCGACGGCGGCTTCGCGCTCTTCACGCTCAAGGCCCAGTTGCTGGATTTCCTGTCCACGGGCGAGCACGCCGCTTTCCGCTTCACTGGCCCGACGCACCCGCAGAAAATGCCGTCCGACCCAATAACCGCAACGGCTGATCAGGCTCTGCCCGGCAGCCAATTGCCCCCGCAAGGCCAAGGCCTGTTCGAGACTGTCCACCGGCTTGACCTGCCCCAGCCATGGCGACAGATCGAGCTGCGCCTCAACCTTGTCCAGCAGGCTGCCTGGCATCCGTACGCCATCGCTGGACGGGCTGAGCAAACGCAAATCGCCTTGGGCAAAACCCGATAGATCGAAATCGTTGAAATCATCCACCAGCACCGCTTGCAGGTCGGCGCCGAGCACGGTTTCCACCGCCAGCTCCCAACCGGCCTCAACTTTCAGGCCTTCGGCCAGGCGCGGGCGATTCGCAAGATTCTGTTCGCGCAGCCATTCGGCGGTGCCGGTGCCCGGATCGAGCGCGGCTTGTTGCAAGGCTTCGAGCGAAGCCAACCGACCGTTGAGGCGCTGCAAATCGCCTTGGGCCTGCTGTTGCGCGGTCAACGCCTGCTGCAGTTCCTGACGCAATTGCTCAAGCTTTTCGACCTGGGCTTCTTCGCTGGTCTGCAAATCCTCAAGGGTCGCTTCGGATTCGGCGAGCTGCTCGCTGAGCTCCATGATCGCCGCGTCTTCCGGGTCCGCCGAGAGCAAGGCGCGTTCCTCGCCAAGACGCTTCTGGCGATCGGCCAGGCGCTCGAGGCTGGTTTCCAGCTGCTGGATCCGCGATTGCTGCACTTCGGCCTGACGGCGCGGCTCGGCGGCGGTGAGGTTGAACGTATCCCACTGCTCTTGCCAGCCGTGCATGGTGGTTTCGGATTCTTCCAGCGCGGCAGCGGCCTCTTCGGCGGCGGCGCTGGTGACTTCCTGCTCCGGGGTGAGCATGTCCAGCTCTTCGCCGAGGGTTAGCAGCAGCGTGCGGTCGTGGCCCAGGTGCGATTCGGTTTCCAGGCGTGCGCGCTCGGCCTCTTTCAGGTCTTCCTGCAACTGGCGCAAACGCTGCTGGCCGTGCTGGATGCTCTGCTCGACTCGGGCAATGTCGCCGCCAACCGAGTAGAAGCGCCCCTGCACCAGATTGAAGCGCTCCGACAGGTCGTGGTGTCCGTCACGCAGGCGCTCGATGCTTGCGTCGGCATTGCGCTGTTCGGCCACCAGGGCTTCGAAAGAAACCTCCTGGTTACCGATGATCGCTTCACGCTGGCCAACCTGATCATTCAGCGCCTGCCAGCGCAGGGCTGACAGTTGGGCCTTGAGCTGACGCTCCTCGCCCTTGAGTTCCTGATACTTCTTGGCGGCCTCGGCCTGGCGGTGCAAGCGTTCGAGCTGACGCTCAAGCTCTTCGCGCAGGTCGGTCAGGCGCTCAAGGTTTTCGTGGGTGCGGCGGATGCGGTTTTCGGTCTCGCGCCGGCGCTCCTTGTACTTGGAGATACCCGCGGCTTCTTCGATGAAGTTACGCAGGTCTTCGGGCTTGGACTCGATCAGCTTGGAGATCATCCCCTGCTCGATGATCGAATAGCTGCGCGGGCCAAGGCCGGTGCCGAGGAAGATGTCGGTGATGTCGCGGCGCCGGCATTTGGTGCCGTTGAGGTAGTAGGTGGTCTGGCTGTCGCGGGTCACTTTGCGGCGGATGGAGATTTCCGCATAAGCGGCGTACTCCCCGAGCAAGGTGCCGTCGGAGTTGTCGAACACCAGTTCGATGCTCGCCTGGCTCACTGGCTTGCGGCTGGTGGAGCCGTTGAAGATGACGTCGGTCATCGATTCGCCGCGCAGGTTCTTCGCCGAACTCTCGCCCATCACCCAGCGTACGGCGTCGATGATGTTCGACTTGCCGCAACCATTGGGCCCGACCACCGCCGCCATGTTACTGGGGAAGTTCACCGTGGTCGGGTCGACGAAGGACTTGAACCCCGCCAGCTTGATGCACTTGAGCCGCACCCTCAGGCGTCCGTCAGGGCAGAGATCACCAGATCGCAACTGCGCTGGGCGTAAGCCGTCAGCACCACGCGAATCTGCGCAAAATCACGGGCCAGCACGGCAGCGAGCAAGCGTTCGAACAGCTCGAGGAATTCGCTCATCGACGCTTTGCGCTGGTCCAGCGCGAGGAAATACGCACGGCTCATGGCCGGCTGCAGATTCTCGACGGTTTCCTGCAAGTACGGGTTGTTGGCGAACGGGTACGCGGCGCGCATCACATTGAAGCTGTCGTCGACGAACGTGCGGATGTCCTGACGCTCGTAGCTGGCAGTCAGGCGTTGCTGGATCTGCACGAACGGCGCCATGTCGGCCTGGGTTTTCCAGCCGCTGGCCACCGAGTTGCCGAGCAGGATATAGAGCTCGCTCATCAGCGTGCACAGGCTCTGCACCTTGTGCGGCGTGAGCTCGGTGACGTGGGCGCCCCGTCGCGGCAGGATCGCGATCAGGTGCCGACGCTCGAGGATCAGCAAGGCCTCGCGGACCGAACCACGGCTGACATTGAGGGCCAGCGTGACCTTCTGTTCCTGGATGCGCTCCCCGGGCTTCATTTCGCCGCGAATGATGCGTTCGGCGAGGTGGTGAGCGATTTGCTCGGCGAGGCTGTCCGGCGCCTTGAACGTCATGGTTGTCCTTCAAACTCTTTGATCTGTACAAGCGGCGCAGTGTAGCGCAATTGCTGCGTCAGGGCGGAGTGCCCGCCCGGAGGTTTTTGGCACGATTCAAGCAAATTCAAGCAAAAAGGCAGGCTATCAAAGCAACGACAATAATTAAGGAACAGGTGGTTAATCGACAAATTGCAATTTCCTGACCTTTAAGTCAGAAAATCATTGACCGAAAAGTCAGACCTGCTAAATTCAGTTCCTATCGGTTAACAACAATAATGAGTCTGCGAGGCCTTCCGTGATCCAGTTTTTACTAAACCAGGAACTCCGTAGCGAGCACGCCCTGGACCCGAACCTGACCGTGCTCAATTATCTGCGCGACCATGTGGGCAAGCCCGGCACCAAAGAAGGCTGCGCCAGCGGTGACTGCGGCGCCTGCACCGTGGTGGTCGGCGAATTGCAGACCGAGGATGACGGCCGCGAACACATTCGCTATCGCAGCCTCAACTCGTGCCTGACCTTCGTGTCGTCCCTGCACGGCAAACAACTGATCAGCGTCGAAGACCTCAAGCACAAGGGTGAACTGCACAGCGTGCAGAAAGCCATGGTCGAGTGCCACGGCTCGCAATGCGGCTTCTGTACCCCCGGTTTCGTGATGTCGCTGTTTGCCCTGCAAAAGAACAGCGATGCACCGGATCATGCCAAGGCCCACGAAGCACTGGCCGGCAACCTCTGCCGTTGCACCGGCTACCGGCCGATCCTGGAAGCCGCCGAGCAGTCCTGCTGCGCCAAGCAACCGGACCAGTTCGACGCCCGCGAGGCCGACACCATCGCGCGCCTGAAAGCCATTGCCCCGACCGATATCGGCGAACTCAACAGCGGCGACAAACGCTGCCTGGTGCCACTGACCGTGGCCGACCTGGCCGACCTCTACGACGCTTATCCACAGGCCCGCCTGTTGGCCGGCGGTACGGACCTGGCGCTGGAAGTCACACAGTTCCACCGCACCCTGCCGGTGATGATCTACGTCGGCAACGTCGCCGAGATGAAGCGCGTCGAGCGCTTTGACGACCGTCTGGAAATCGGCGCCGCCACCTCCCTTTCCGATTGCTACGAGGCCCTGAACGCCGAGTACCCGGACTTCGGTGAATTGCTGCACCGCTTCGCGTCCTTGCAGATCCGCAACCAGGGCACCCTGGGCGGCAACATCGGCAACGCCTCGCCAATTGGTGACTCGCCGCCCCTGCTGATCGCCCTCGGCGCGCAAATCGTGCTGTGCAAAGGCGAAACCCGCCGTACCCTGGCACTGGAAGATTACTTCATCGATTACCGCGTCACTGCGCGCCAGGAAAGCGAGTTCATCGAGAAGATCATCGTGCCGCGGGCCAGCGTCGAAAAACTGTTCCGCGCCTACAAGGTTTCCAAGCGCCTGGACGACGACATCTCGGCAGTGTGCGCCGCCTTCAACATTCGCCTGGAAAACGGTGTCGTCGCTGAAGCCCGCGTCGCCTTCGGCGGCATGGCGGCCATCCCGAAACGCGCCGCTGCCTGCGAAGCCGCGTTGCTCGGCTCGCCATTCAACAACGCTACTGTCGAACGCGCCTGCGCTGCCCTGGCCGAAGACTTCACGCCGCTCTCGGACTTCCGCGCCAGCAAGGAATACCGCCTGCTCAGCGCGCAGAACCTGCTGCGCAAATACTTCATCGAACTGCAAACACCGCACATCGAGACTCGGGTGACCGCTTATGTCTAATCATCACGCCGTAGAGAAGACCCAAGCCGAATTGGCTGAACTGTTCGCCAAGGACCTGACCACCGGTGTCGGCCGCAGCGTCAAGCACGACAGCGCCGCCAAGCATGTGGCCGGTGAAGCGCAGTACATCGACGACCGCCTGGAGTTTCCGAACCAGTTGCACGTTTATGCGCGCATGTCGGACCGTGCCCACGCCCGGATCATCAGCATCGACACCTCGCCCTGCTACACCTTCGAAGGCGTGCGCATCGCCATCACCCACGAAGACGTACCGGGCCTGAAAGACATCGGTCCGTTGCTGCCAGGCGATCCGCTGCTGGCCATCGACACCGTGCAATTCGTCGGTCAACCGGTGATCGCCGTTGCCGCGAAAGACCTGGAAACCGCGCGCAAGGCCGCAATGGCCGCGATTATCGAATACGAAGACCTGGAACCTGTGCTGGACGTGGTCGAAGCCCTGCGCAAACGCCACTTCGTACTCGACAGCCACACCCACAAACGTGGCGATTCAGCCACCGCGCTGGCCACCGCTGAGCACCGCATTCAAGGCACCCTGCACATCGGCGGCCAGGAACACTTCTACCTGGAAACCCAGATCTCTTCGGTGATGCCGACCGAAGACGGCGGCATGATCGTCTATTGCTCCACGCAAAACCCCACCGAAGTGCAGAAACTGGTGGCCGAAGTGCTGGACGTGTCGATGAACAAGATCGTCGTCGACATGCGCCGCATGGGCGGTGGTTTCGGCGGCAAGGAAACCCAGGCGGCCAGCCCGGCGTGCCTGTGCGCGGTGATCGCGCACCTCACCGGCCAGCCGACCAAGATGCGTCTGCCACGGGTCGAAGACATGCTGATGACCGGCAAGCGTCACCCGTTCTATGTCGAGTACGACGTCGGCTTCGACAGCACCGGCCGCCTGCACGGCATCAACCTGGAACTGGCCGGCAACTGCGGTTGCTCGCCTGACCTCTCGGCGTCGATCGTCGACCGCGCGATGTTCCACTCGGACAACTCGTACTACCTGGGCGATGCGACCATCAACGGCCACCGCTGCAAGACCAACACCGCGTCGAACACCGCCTACCGTGGTTTTGGCGGCCCGCAAGGCATGGTCGCCATCGAAGAAGTGATGGATGCCATCTCTCGCCATCTGGCCCTGGATCCTTTGGCCGTGCGCAAGGCCAACTACTACGGCAAGACCGAGCGCAACGTCACCCACTACTACCAGACCGTCGAGCACAACATGCTCGAAGAGATGACTGCGGAACTTGAAGAAAGCAGCCAGTACGCCGAGCGTCGCGAAGCGATCCGTCGTTACAACGCCAACAGCCCGATCCTGAAAAAAGGCCTGGCGCTGACCCCGGTGAAATTCGGCATTTCCTTCACCGCCAGCTTCCTCAACCAGGCCGGTGCCCTGGTGCATGTCTACACCGACGGCAGCATCCACCTCAATCACGGCGGCACCGAAATGGGCCAGGGCCTGAACACCAAGGTTGCGCAGGTCGTGGCCGAAGTGTTCCAGGTGGAAATGGACCGCGTGCAAATCACCGCGACCAACACCGACAAAGTACCGAACACCTCGCCGACCGCCGCTTCCAGCGGTGCCGACCTGAACGGCAAGGCCGCGCAGAACGCCGCCGAAACCATCAAGCAACGCCTGGTGGAGTTCGCGGCTCGCCAGTACAAGGTCAGCGAAGAAGACGTGGAATTCCACAACGGCCACGTGCGGGTCCGCGATCACATCCTGACCTTCGAAGCACTGATCCAGCAGGCGTATTTCGCCCAGGTGTCGCTGTCGAGCACCGGCTTCTACAAGACCCCGAAAATCTACTACGACCGCAGCCAGGCGCGCGGCCGTCCGTTCTACTACTTCGCCTTTGGCGCGGCGTGCTGCGAAGTGCTGGTCGACACCCTGACCGGCGAATACAAGATGCTGCGCACCGACATCCTCCACGACGTCGGCGCCTCGCTGAACCCGGCCATCGACATCGGTCAGGTCGAGGGCGGGTTCATCCAGGGCATGGGCTGGCTGACCATGGAAGAGCTGGTGTGGAACAACAAGGGCAAGCTGATGACCAACGGCCCGGCCAGCTACAAGATCCCGGCCGTAGCGGACATGCCGCTGGACCTGCGGGTGAAGCTGGTGGAGAACCGCAAGAACCCGGAAGACACGGTGTTCCATTCCAAGGCCGTGGGCGAGCCGCCGTTCATGCTCGGCATCGCCTCGTGGTGTGCGATCAAGGACGCCGTGGCGAGCCTGGGCGATTACCGGCATCAACCGAAAATCGACGCCCCGGCGACCCCGGAGCGGGTGTTGTGGGGCTGTGAGCAGATGCGCCAGCTGAAGGCGGCGAAGGCTGTCGAGGCTGAGGCCGAGTTGGCTTCGCTCTAGACCGAGGTGCGGCCTTCGCGAGCAAGCCCGCTCCCACAGGGGAATGCATTCCAAATGTGGGAGCGGGCTTGCTCGCGAAGAGGCCGGTACAAACAACAGAGATGTTGAGGTGAAACATGTACAACTGGATCGACGCCCTCGCCGACCTGCAAAACCGGGGTGAGCCCTGCGTGCTGGTGACCATCATCGAAGAGCTCGGCTCGACGCCGCGCAACGCTGGCTCGAAGATGGTCATCAGCGCGAACCAGAGCTTCGACACCATCGGTGGCGGGCACCTGGAATACAAGGCCATGAAGATCGCCCGCGAGATGCTCGCCAGCGGCAAGCAGGACACCCATCTGGAGCGTTTCAGCCTCGGTGCCAGCCTGGGCCAGTGCTGCGGTGGTGCAACCGTTTTGCTGTTCGAACCGATGGGCCAGGTTCAGGCGCAGATCGCCGTGTTCGGTGCCGGCCACGTCGGCCGCGCCCTCGTTCCGCTGCTGGCCAGCCTGCCTTGCCGGGTGCGCTGGATCGATTCGCGGGAAGATGAATTCCCCGAGCAGATCCCCCATGGCGTGCGCAAGATCGTCAGCGAAGAACCGGTGGATGAAATCGATGATCTGCCGGCCGGCAGCTATTGCATCGTGATGACCCACAACCACCAGCTCGACCTCGAACTGACCGCTGCGATCCTCAAGCGCAACGACTTCGCCTACTTCGGCCTGATCGGTTCGAAGACCAAACGGGTGAAGTTCGAACATCGCCTGCGCGACCGCGGTTTCGATAACAGCGTCGTGCAACGCATGCGCTGCCCGATGGGCATCGGCGAAGTCAAAGGCAAGCTGCCTGTGGAAATCGCCATCTCCATCGCCGGTGAAATCATCGCCACCTATAACGCGAACTTCGGCCAACACACCGTCAGCGCCGGATCGATTGCCAAACTGCTGCCTGCGTCACGCCGCAGTCAAGCCTCCAATTGAGAACTCACATGCCTTTGACTCGCAAAGCTTACCGCGCCGCCATCCTGCACAGCATCGCCGACCCAGCCGTCGTGGGCATCGAAGCTTCCTACGAGTATTTCGAAGACGGCTTGCTGGTTGTGGATAACGGCCAGATCAGCGCCCTGGGCCACGCCAGCGAACTGCTGCCGACCCTGCCGGCTGACGTCGAAATCACCCACTATCAGGACGCACTGATCACTCCCGGCTTCATCGACACCCACATCCACCTGCCGCAAACCGGCATGGTCGGCGCCTATGGCGAGCAATTGCTGGACTGGCTCAACACCTACACCTTCCCGTGCGAAAGCCAGTTCGCCGACAAGGCCCACGCCGACCAGGTCGCGGACATTTTCATCAAGGAACTGCTGCGCAACGGCACCACCACTGCGCTGGTATTCGGCAGCGTGCACCCGCAATCGGTGAACTCGTTCTTCGAAGCGGCCGAGCAGCTCGACCTGCGGATGATCGCCGGCAAGGTGATGATGGACCGCAACGCCCCGGACTACCTGACCGACACCGCCGAATCCAGCTACGTCGAAAGCAAGGCATTGATCGAGCGCTGGCACGGCAAGGGTCGCCTGCACTACGCGGTCACCCCACGCTTCGCACCGACCAGCACCCCGGAACAGTTGACCCTGGCCGGCCAGTTGCTGACCGAATACCCGGATCTGTACATGCAGACCCACATCAGCGAAAACCTCAAGGAAATCGAGTGGGTCAAGGAGCTGTTCCCCGAGCGCAAGGGTTACCTGGACGTCTACGACCACTACCAGTTGCTCGGCGAGCGCTCGGTGTTCGCCCACGGCGTGCATCTGTGCGATGACGAGTGCGCGCGCCTGGCAGAAACCGGTTCGGCCATCTCGTTCTGCCCGACCTCGAACTTCTTCCTCGGCAGCGGCCTGTTCAACCTGCCGATGGCCGAGAAGCACAAGCTCAATGTCGGCATCGGCACCGATGTGGGCGGCGGCACCAGTTTCTCGCTGCTGCAAACCCTCAACGAAGCCTACAAGGTCATGCAGCTGCAAGGTGCACGCCTGAGCCCGTTCAAGTCGCTGTACCTGGCCACCCTCGGCGGCGCCCGCGCACTACGCCTGGAAGACAAGATCGGCACCCTGCAACCTGGCACCGACGCCGACTTCCTGGTGCTGGACTACAACGCCACGCCGCTGCTGGGCTATCGCCTGAAGCAGGCCAATAACATTGCCGAGACGTTGTTTGTGTTGATGACCCTGGGGGATGACCGGACTGTTCAGCAGACCTATGCGGCGGGGAATCTGGTGCATCAGCGATAAGGTTTTACGGGCATAAAAAATCCCCCGCAATCGTTAGATTCCGGGGGATTTTTGTATCTTTGAGGCCGCCTTCGCGAGCAAGCCCGCTCCCACATTTGATCTGTGCCGCTCACAAATCCCTTGTGGGAGCGGGCTTGCTCGCGAATCAGGCGACGCGGTCGATCAGATTTTCGCCGGCGAACGCCCAGGCTTCTTGGTCTGCAACAAATGCGAGAACACCGCATGTAGATCATCTGAAGCACTTTCCTCGTCGAGGTTGAGCTTGCTGTCGATGTGATCCATGTGATGCATCATCAGGTCGACCGCCAGTTCAGCGTCGCGCTTCTCGATGGCGTCGATCAACTGGGTGTGCTCGTCGTAGGAGCAGTGGGAACGGTTGCCGCTTTCGTACTGGGCGATGATCAGCGAAGTCTGGGACACCAGGCTGCGCTGGAAGCTGATCAGCGGCGCGTTTTTCGCAGCTTCGGCCAACTTCAGGTGGAATTCACCCGACAGGCGGATGCCGGCACCACGATCGCCACGGGAGAAGCTGTCGCGTTCGTCGTTGACCATCTGGCGCAATTCGGCAATCTGTTCGGCGGTCGCGTGCTGAACGGCCAGTTCAGTGATCGCTCGCTCCACCAGACGGCGGGCCATGAACACCTGGCGGGCTTCTTCGACGCTCGGGCTGGCGACCACGGCGCCGCGATTCGGACGCAGCAACACCACGCCTTCATGGGCCAGGCGCGACAAGGCGCGGCGAATGATGGTGCGGCTGACCCCGAAAATTTCCCCCAGCGCTTCTTCGCTCAACTTGGTGCCGGGCGCCAGGCGCTGCTCGAGGATGGCCTCGAAGATATGCGCGTAGACAATATCGTCCTGGGTACCGCTGCGCCCGGCTTTGCCTGCTCGCGGTTGTTTCTTTAGGGGTTGCAACTGTTCGTTCATGGGCACTCGAGTCGGAAGAACTGCGGCGAATTGACCGCGACTGTAATACGGCACAGTGGGTCGCTGGCAAGTATCGCGTAAAAAACACTGCGATTGTACACAATGGAGGGTGGCAACACGACTGTACGGCTGAATGTTGCCTCGGCTGTATCGCAACGCCTGATTACTTTTGAGTTTAGGCTTGTTCGCAGAATCCGCCTTTGTAACGCAATCCCTGTGGGAGCGGGCTTGCTCGCGAATGCGGTCTGTCAGCTAAATCAATGCCGACTGACACGTCCTCTTCGCGAGCAAGCCCGCTCCCACAGGATTCAGCGTTGCAGCGAACATCTTCATCTGTAAAAGGAACACCACCGTCATGAACGACGCCACCCACACGCAAATCCGTCCGCTGGCCGACACCTCGCCCTCGGCCATCGTCGCCGGCTTCATCGCCATGATGACCGGCTACACCAGCTCCCTGGTGCTGATGTTCCAGGCTGGGCAAGCGGCGGGCCTGAGCAGCGGGCAGATTTCTTCGTGGATCTGGGCCATCTCGATCGGCATGGCGGTGTGCTCCATCGGCCTGTCCCTGCGCTATCGCACGCCGATCACCATTGCCTGGTCGACCCCCGGCGCCGCGCTGCTGATCACCAGCCTGGGCGGCGTGAGCTACGGCGAAGCCATCGGCGCCTACATCACCTGCGCGGTGCTGGTGACGATTTGCGGGCTGACCGGCAGCTTCGAACGACTGATGAAAAAGATTCCGGCATCCCTGGCCGCCGCCCTGCTGGCGGGGATCCTGTTCAAGATCGGCAGCGAGATTTTCGTCGCGGCGCAACACCGCACCGCCCTGGTCCTGGGGATGTTTGTCACTTATCTGGTGGTCAAGCGCCTGTCGCCGCGCTACGCGGTGCTGGCAGCATTGCTGATCGGCACGGCATTGTCAGGCTTCATGGGGCTGCTGGATTTCAGCGGTTTCCATCTGGAAGTGGCCACGCCGGTCTGGACCACGCCGCACTTCTCCCTGGCGGCGACCATCAGCATCGGCATCCCGCTGTTTGTCGTCGCCATGACCTCACAAAACATGCCCGGCATCGCCGTATTGCGCGCCGATGGTTACACGGTGCCTGCCTCGCCGCTGATCACCACCACCGGCATCGCCAGTTTGCTGTTGGCACCATTCGGCTCCCACGGGATCAACCTGGCGGCGATCAGCGCAGCGATCTGCACCGGACCGCACGCCCATGAGGATCGCAACAAGCGCTACACCGCAGCCGTCTGGTGCGGGATTTTCTACGGGATCGCCGGCGTGTTCGGCGCGACGCTCGCGGCATTGTTTGCCGCGCTGCCCAAGGAACTGGTGCTGTCGATTGCGGCGCTGGCGCTGTTCGGCTCGATCATCAACGGCTTGAGCATCGCCATGAGCGAAGTGAAGGAACGTGAAGCGGCGCTCATCACCTTCATGGTCACGGCATCGGGGCTGACGCTGTTTTCCATCGGTTCGGCGTTCTGGGGGATTGTCGCGGGGGTGGTGACGTTGGTGATTCTGAACGGGCGCAAGGCCTGAAATACACAAAACCCGGGCATAAAAAAACGGCGACCCTTGGGTCGCCGTTTTTTTAGAACATCAAGCTACCGGGTTGATCGGCTTTTCCGGGTACCAGACGTCCAGCAGCGGGCTGACTTCAACGCTGGTCAGCTCGGTGCGGCCTTTGAGCCAGGCTTCAACGGCAGAGCGCTGTTCAGCGCTGACCGAGCCACGCTTCTGCAGGCAAACCAGACCGTAGTCGTCGCCGCCAACATAGCCCAGACCGTTGGCTTCCATGGCTTCTTTGAGGAACGCATCGAGGAAAGCATCAATGGCTTCATCAGCCAAATCTTCTTTGAAATCCAGGTTCAGTTCGAAACCCAGCTCTTGAAATTCATCGACGCACAGTTTTTTGCGCAGACGCTGGGAACGGTTAGTCGCCATTGGAACAATCCTCTTAAGTAATAACGGGCGGCACTTTAGCAGTTTAAGCCGCCGATTGCCTGACTCTCTGGGCCACCATGCCTACCGTCGGTAAAAAATAGCCGATCAGAATGCCCGCGCACGGCCCAAGCCGTGACACCTTGGGGCATAATGCCGACACTTTCATGACCATTGAGGGAATTTATCTCCGTGCCCTCATCTTATTTCCCCTCGGCTGTAGGGTTTTATTTCAGATGATCAAATCTTTGCGTCCATTGCTGTTGGCCGGTTTTCTTCTCCCTCTGGCCCTTCCCGTTTGCGCCGCTCCAATCAATACCGCGTTGTCGCCCAACGTTGAAAAAGCCCTGAAAGCCAGCAAGTTGCAGGACAACGCCCTGTCGCTGGTGATGATCCCGCTCACCGGCCCCGGCACCGCGACGGTGTTCAACGCCGACGTGTCGGTCAACCCGGCGTCGACCATGAAACTGGTCACCACCTACGCGGCGCTGGAAATGCTCGGCCCGAACCACCAGTGGAAAACCGAGTTCTACACCGACGGCACCTTGAGTGGCGGCATTCTCAACGGCAACCTCTACCTCAAGGGTGGCGGCGATCCGAAGCTGAACATGGAAAAACTCTGGCTGCTGATGCGCGACCTGCGTGCCAACGGCGTCACCCAGGTCACCGGCGACCTGGTGCTGGATAAAACCTTCTTCGTGCAATCGCAATTGCCGGAGTTCAATGACGACGGCAACGACGATAACAAGCCGTTCCTGGTCAAGCCCGACTCGCTGCTGGTCAACCTCAAGGCGCTGCGCTTTGTCGCGCGCAATGACTCGGGCAAGGTGCTGGTCTCGGTGGAGCCGCCGATTGCGAGCATCCGCATCGACAACCAGGTCAAGGCCCTCAACTCCAAGCAATGCACCGGTGGCGTGCGCTACAACCCGGTGGCACAGGCCGATGGCAGCGTGACCGTGACGGTCGGCGGTCAGCTGGGTGAAGGCTGCAGCTCGCAGACTTATTTGTCGCTGCTCGACCACGCGACCTACACCGCCGGCGCCGTCCGCGCGATCTGGAAGGAACTGGGTGGCAGCATTCAGGGCAAGGATGTGCTGGCGCCAACTCCGAAAGACGCCAAGGTCCTGGCCCGGGCGTTCTCGCCGGACCTGGCGGAAATCATCCGCGACATCAACAAGTACAGTAACAACACCATGGCCCAGCAGTTGTTCCTGAGCCTCGGCCAACGCTTCCGCACCGATGCCGATGGTGACGACGCCAAGGCCGCCCAGCGTGTCGTGCGTCAGTGGCTGGCGAAAAAGGGCATCACCGCGCCGCACCTGGTGATGGAGAACGGCTCCGGCCTGTCCCGTGCCGAGCGTGTCAGCGCCCGGGAAATGGCCTCGATGCTCGAAGCGGCCTGGCACAGCCCGTATTCCGCCGAATACATCAGTTCGATGCCGATTGCCGGCACCGACGGCACCATGCGCAAACGTCTGAAGACCACTGCCATGCGCGGTGAAGCCCACGTCAAGACCGGCACCCTGAACACCGTGCGGGCGATTGCCGGTTTCAGTCGCGACGTCAACGGCAACACTTGGGCGGTGGTGGCGATCCTCAACGACAAGGCCCCGTTCGGCGCCTCCTCGGTGCTCGATCAGGTGCTGCTGGACCTGTACCGCCAACCGAAACTGCCGCAGACGGCTTCGGTGTTGTAACCCGGCCCCTGAGAACAACAGAGATCCACTAATGAAATGGCTACCCCCGCCACCCCCTGTGATCGCCCACTAAGCTTTCACAGGGGGCTTATCGGAGATCATTGCCATGAGCAAAGTAGCTATTGCCGCCATCGATCTGGGAAAACACACCTTTCATCTACATGCACAGGATGATCGTG
>NZ_JAHBDN010000052.1:0-66147 GCF_019956445.1 Pseudomonas sp. BF-R-19 | reverse complement strand
AGATGGGTATAAGAGACAGGTTTCGGCGGGGGCGGTTCGTCCGGCGGCTGGTGATAATAAAAACGAGCAGGCACTTCACGACATGGCATTACTGACTGAACACGAACAACGCAAAGTGGCCGAGGCCATTGCCCGGGTCGAGCGCGATACCGACGCAGAACTGGTGACCGTACTCGCGGCCCGCGCCGACGACTATGCGTACATCCCGCTGCTGTGGGCCAGCCTGCTGGCGCTGCTGGTACCGGGCATCGTGCATTATTTCACCGGTTGGCTGACCCTGCACAGCCTGCTGCTGGTGCAATGGGCCATCTTCATCGTGCTGTGCCTGGTGTTCCGCCTGCCGAAAGTCACCACCCATCTGATCCCGCGCTCGGTGCGCCACTGGCGTGCCTCGAACCTGGCGCGGCGGCAGTTCCTGGAGCAGAACCTGCACCACACCGAGGGCAGCACCGGCGTGCTGATTTTCGTTTCCGAAGCCGAGCGTTATGTGGAGATCCTGGTGGATGAAGGGATTTCCAGTCGCCTGGACAACAAGAACTGGGACGCGATCGTCGCCACTTTTACCCAGCAGGTGAAGCAGGGGCAGACGCTGCAAGGGTTTGTCAGCTGCGTCGAAGCCTGTGGCGAGCTGCTCAAGGTGCATGTGCCGGTAACCCATGTGCGCAATGAGTTGCCGAACCGCTTGGTGGTGCTCGGCTAAGTCTTGTTATGGCGTTGTGTAGCGCCCGTCGCTACAACTCCCGTTAATTGTCCGGGTTCGACCTTGCCATCAGTATTTCTCCCTAACAGTGGACGCCCAGCGACGGGTGTTCCCGCGAAGAGGGATTCTTATGACAACCCAACAATCGAATGACTCTTTGGCACGGGTAGTTCCTGACAGAGAGGGAAGTACGCCAACGGCGAAGCTGACGGCGAAAGAAACTCAAATCCTGATGTGGTGTTTCAAGGGCAAGACTTCCTGGGAAATCGCCAGGATCGAGAATTGCGCGGAATCTACCGTCAATTTTCACTTTGCCAATATTCGCCGAAAGTTCGCTGTCAGTTCGCGCAGTTCCGCCTTGCTCAAGGCCATCGAGTCGGGAGCGATCATCGTGGACTCGGTCGTTGCGCGAGGTGCGCATGAGCCTGACTGATTCGACCTACAACGGTATCAGTGGGCTCATGTTGGGAATGGGGATTGCAACGCTGCCAGTCGTTGATGGCGAGGCACTGTTCGGTGCAATGCTTGGAGCGTGGCTGGTCACGACCACTCGCACTGACTTCAAGGCCTGGCAGCGCATTGGTTCCTGGTTGCTGTCTGCAGGAGTCGGTTACCTCTTTACACCTGTCGCACATCCGCTGGCGCCTTTTCTGACAGGAGGCGTGACAGCCTTTCTTTGCGCACTGGTCGTTATTCCTATCAGCATCAAGCTCATGCAATGGATCGATAGCGCCGGTATCGGCGAAATCATTCGACACCTGAGAGGGCGGAAATGATGGTTCGTCAAAGGCTTGCCTTGGTGTGGGTACAGGCTGGCGTGTTATCAGCGCAGTTATACCTGTTGCCCGTGGCACTTCTTGAGGCAATGAAACTTCTGATGACATATGTCATCAAGTTTCAGTTGAGGTTTTAAGTGTTGCAAGAATAGAGGCCATTTCGGAAAGTCTGAGTTCCATATCACGCAGTCTTTGCTTTTCCTCGAGTGCGTTTTGTATGGCGCAGCGATCATCTTCGTCGAGCAACCGCCAGAGCGCGAGAATGGTGTCTTCCCGTGTTGTGCTTGCCTGATCTGCCTCCGAAGAAACAGTAACTGTTTGTCTCAGGATCGGCCCTTCACCCAGCAGCAACCAGTCAAGGGAGATTCCCCGCGTTTGTGCGATTTCTACGCATAATGAGTATGGCGTGCTATCGCGGCCTCTCCAGCTACTAAGTGTCTGCGGGCTGATCTGTAGCGCGGAAGATAAAGAAGCATCGGTTTTTGTGCCAGTAACCTGCTTTAGTCGAGCCAAAACAGCTTGTGATTTTTTGCTACGCAATTTGAGCCTCTTCCTTTTGACATATGCTTTTTGAGTGCCTAATTTATGCGTAATGAGTACTTTTTTTCATAATAAGTAATCAATCATCAAAGATGAGTCAGAAGAATACGATGTCGAAACTTCTTAATGGTATCAGGGTGATTTCCTACGAGCATGGCTCGAACCCATTACGCATCTGCCCGATGCACTTCCTTATGTCTGGCAGACACTGTTCGCAAGTCCGGAGCGCCACGATGAACGTCTCAAGCAGTATTGCGTTTGATCAGGTTGATTGCCACCCAATGACCGTCGGGAATCAAGCATGAGTACTTATAAAATGGTGTGCCCGCACTGCTTGAGCAGGATGCGCATCCGCACCAGCGAAGGCCGACATATTTTCCTGCGGGTGGCGTATCTGCAATGCACGTCGGAAGCTTGCGGCTGGTCCGTTCGTGCCGAATTTGAAATGACCCATGAACTTTCGCCCAGTGGCATGCCCAATCCGGCCGTACGCCTGCCTTGTGCCGGGCCCGATTTGCGCCGTGCCGCCCGGCCCGTTGCAGTCAGTCCTGCCACGACAGAAGTGCCGCAGGAGACGTGAGCATGAAGATTACCGATGAAAATACAGGTCTGAATGAGGAGCTATTGGCGATAGCCCAGGCGTTTCTGGGGCGTCATGAAAGTGAAGGGGGGATCGATGATCAGGTCCTGTTTTGTCGAGCGGTGAAGCATCTGCAGAATATGGATGTACCGATGCACCTGGCGGAAAGGCTGGTCAGCCGTGCCTATGGCGTACTCAAGTCGTGCAACGACCGGCGGCGCCTGGACATCGATGCCAGTTCCGAAACGGTCGCCGTGGTGACTGATCCTGCCAATGGCCTGACCTGGGCAGTGCCAGTGGGGCTGATCGTCAAACACATCATTAACTCACCGAATAACCGCAGGCTTCGCCTGGTGGAACCCTGAGGTTTCAACGCTTGTATTGAGGTCCTGGGCTGCATGACTGGGACCTGCCGCAAAATAACCCCGTGCCCAAAGTCCTCGTCCCCCTTAAAATACCGGCATTCTCCGATTTGCATCGCCTGAGGCCGTTTTTCCATGTCCGTCACCGCCACTCCCGCCAGCCTCGCGCCGGATCATCACGCTCAGTTCATCGACCTGCTGCAAACCAGCCTCGAGCACAATGCGTTCATCAAACTGGTGCTGGCCAAGTATGTGGGCGATGAAACGGACCTGCAGCGGATCATCATCAAGCCGGTGACGGTCAAGGCGCAGCCTTGTCTGTCTTTTGTCTACCGCTACAAGACCCGTGATATCACCAAGAACCTGCCGCTGGCCGACGGCGTGGCGAGCATTGCCGAACTGCTGCCGGCGTCGTTCAAAAATGCGCATTTGTTGTCGTTGACCGACGAAGCCCAGCTCGAATACAGCAAAAAGGGCAAGTCATCGCTGTTCAAGAGCCAACCTCAACAATTGCGCGAAGTGCCATCGGCCGAGCACAACCGTGAGAAAAACCGTTTTCTTGACCTGAGCCGGCCGTTTCTCGCCGACCTGGGTGTGACCAACAAGCAGCATGAGCTGATCCCGGCGATGTCGCGCAAGTGGAAGCAGATCAACAAGTTCATCGAAGTGTTCAGCCATGCGCTGACGTCGTCACCCCTGGCGCTGGACAAACCGGTGCGGGTGGCGGACTTCGGTTCGGGCAAGGGCTACCTGACCTTCGCCATCCACGATTACCTGCGCAACACCTTGAAGGCCGAAGGCGAAGTGACCGGTGTCGAACTGCGTGAAGACATGGTCACCCTGTGCAACACCGCGGCTGCCAAGCTTGAACACCCCGGCCTGGTGTTCAAGTGCGGTGACGTGCGCAGCGTTGCGCCGAGCGAGCTGGACGTGATGATCGCCCTGCATGCGTGCGATATCGCCACTGACTATGCGATCCACACCGGCATCCGTTCCGGCGCCTCGATCATCATGTGCTCGCCGTGCTGCCACAAACAGATCCGCCTGCAAATCCAGAGCCCGGCGCTGCTCAAGCCGATGCTGCAATACGGCTTGCACCTGGGCCAGCAGGCGGAGATGGTCACCGACAGTTTGCGCGCGTTGTTCCTTGAGGCCTGCGGCTACGAGACCAAGGTGTTCGAGTTCATCTCACTGGACCACACCAACAAGAACAAGATGATCCTGGCGGTCAAACGCGCCGAGCCGGTGGCCCCGGCCCAGTTGCTGGCGAAGATTCAGGAGCTGAAGGATTTCTATCACATCAGCGAACACTGTCTGGAAACGTTGCTGCGCGCTGACGGTTACCTCTGATCCTGTGGGAGCGGGCTTGCTCGCGAAGGTGTTGGGTCAATCGATATTGGTGTTGAATGTGGAGCCGCATTCGCGAGCAAGTCGGATCGCCGCACCGCCGCTCCCACATGGGGTCTGATTGCGGTCTTGCGGCCCAGCATCACCGTCACGATCACCCCGCCAGCAAACAGCCAGGTAATCGGCTCCACATGTTCACCGAAGAACAGCGCCGAGAAGGCGATGGTGAAAAAGATCTGCAGCAACTGGATCTGACTGACCCGGGCAATGCCGCCCATGGCCAGCCCGGCGTACCAGGCGAAGAAGCCGATGAACTGCGAAAACAGCGAGACATAACCGAAGGCCCACCAGGTCTTGGCGGAAATTTCGCCCTGATGCTGCAGCGCCAGATACAACACCGGGCCGATCAGCAGCGGCGTCGACAGCACCAGCGCCCAGCAGATCACCTGCCAGCCGCCCATCTCCCTGGCCAGCCGGCCTCCCTCGGCGTAGCCCAATCCGCCCACTGCAATGGCGCCAAGCATCAGCAAGTCACCGGCCTGGATACTGCCGGCACCGCTGATCAGTGCATAACCAAGCACCAACGCACTGCCCAATGCGGCGCAGGCCCAAAAGGCTTTCGACGGCCGCTCATGGGACAACCACGCGGCGTACAGCGCCACGCACAGCGGCTGCAAACCGTTGACCAGCGCCCCGTGGGACGCCGGCAAGGTTTGCATGGCCCAGGCCGACAATACCGGGAAACCGAGGATCACCCCGGCCATCACCAGCGTCAGGCCTTTGACCTGTTTCCAGGTCGGCCATTTTTCCCGGTGCCACAGCAACAGCAACGCCGCCGGAACCGCTGCAAACAGTGCCCGGCCCAGGCCATTGAGCAGAGGGTGCAGTTCCTGCACGACGATCCGCGTGAAGGGCAGGGTGAGGCTGAAGATCACAACGCCGAGCAGGCCCAGGGCCATGCCGGTGTTTTCGCGCGAAGACATGATGGCAACCAGAATATTGGAAAATGGGGTAGGGCTTCATATAGCCATAAACCGTGGGTTTCCCGCTGTTACAGCTAGGCGCAGAGTTATCCGTACAGTTTGCGGACCTCTTCGCGAGCAAGTCGAATCGTCGCACCGCCGCTCCCACATTGGAATGCATTCCCCTGTGGGAGCGGGCTTGCTCGCGAAGAACGATAACGCGGTCCATCAAGTAGTAGCCGGTTGTTACCCATCCCACCGGATAAGGACTACCTTGAATACTCCTGCACGCCCACTTCCAGAGGAGTCCTCCCCATGGCTGCGAAAAAAATTCTGATGCTGGTTGGTGATTACGTCGAAGACTATGAAGTGATGGTGCCGTTCCAGGCGTTGCTGATGGTCGGCCACACGGTACACGCCGTTTGCCCGGACAAAGCCGCCGGCCAGACCGTGCGCACGGCGATCCATGACTTCGAAGGCGACCAGACCTACAGCGAAAAACCCGGCCACCTGTTTGCTCTGAACTTCGATTTCGCCAAGGTCAACGCCGCCGATTATGACGCGGTGCTGATTCCGGGCGGCCGTGCGCCGGAGTACCTGCGCCTGAACGAAAAAGTCCTGGAGCTGGTGCGCGCATTCGACAAGGCCGGCAAGCCAATCGCTGCCGTGTGCCATGGCGCGCAGTTGCTGGCGGCCGCGGGTGTTCTCGAAGGTCGCGAATGCAGTGCTTATCCGGCCTGCGCTCCGGAAGTGCGACTGGCGGGCGGTACGTATATCGATATTGCGGTGACGGACGGCCATGTTCAGGGCAATCTGGCCACGGCGCCGGCCTGGCCTGCGCACCCGAACTGGCTGGCCGGTTTCCTGGGGTTGCTGGGTACCAAAATCACGCTGTAACGAGGGATAGGTCCATGTGCGAGCTGTACGTCAAAGCCGACCCGATACTCTACGAATCGCGCTCCCGCTCGCTGCGCATCTGCGGGGTGGTCACCACCCTGCGCCTGGAGAATCAGTTCTGGGACATCCTCAGCGAAATCGCCGAGGTCGATGGCATGACCACCAATCAGTTGATCGCCAAGCTGTATGAAGAGGTGATGGACTATCGCGGCGAGGTGGTCAATTTCGCGTCGTTTCTGCGGGTGAGTTGTACACGGTATCTGAGCCAGCGGCGCACGTCAGCGCCGGAGTTGTCGGTGGTGCGGGCTGCAGCGAAGTAAGGAAGGTCGTGTCGACGCCATCGCGAGCAAGCTCGCTCCCACAATGGTTTGGTGCACACAAATCTACTGTGGGAGCGAGCTTGCTCGCGATGGCGATGGTGCAGGCGACAGAAATCCCGGCTTGGTCTTTACTGTGAAGCGCACAACCTTTCAATCGCCAAGGAGAAAGAGCATGTCCGGATGGTATGAAGTGAGCAAAAGCAGCAATGGCCAGTTCAGGTTTGTCCTCAAGGCGGCCAACGCCGAGACCATTCTGACCAGCGAGCTGTACACCACCCACGCCGCCGCCGACAAAGGCATCGCCTCGGTTCAGGCCAACAGCCCGCTGGATGAGCGTTACGAGAAGAAAACCACCAAGGATGGCCACCCGTATTTCAACCTCAAGGCAGGCAACCACGAGGTCATTGGCAGCAGCGAGGTCTATTCCTCGCCGGCGGCCATGGAAAAAGGCATTGCCAGCGTGAAGGCCAACGGCTCGTCCACGGTGGTCAAGGACAAGACGCTGCCGGTGCTTTGATCGATATCTTCAAATCCAGTACAAATCCCTGTGGGAGCGAGCTTGCTCGCGATAGCGGTGGGTCAGGCACATCTCTGTTGAATGTGAAATTGCTATCGCGAGCAAGCTCGCTCCCACAGTGGTTTTATGTACGGCTGGGGATCAGCGCAGGGCCTTCAACAGATCTTGCAACTGAGCAGAACCGGCCTCGCTCAACGCAAACACCGGCAGCCGCGGATCCCCCGCCTCCAGCCCCGTCGCCCGCAAGCCCGCCTTGATCGTCGCCGGCAGGCCACCCTTGAGGATGAAATCCAGCAGCGGCAACTGCCGATAGAACAGCTCGCGAGCCTTGCGCAAATCGTTGGCCAGCACCGCTTCGTACAAATCCAGGTTGAGCTGCGGGATCAGGTTCGGCGCAGCGGTGCACCAGCCTTTTGCGCCAGCGGCAAAGGCTTCCAGGGCCAACGGGTTGCAGCCGTTGTAGAACGGCACCTGGCCTTCGCCGATACGTTGCAGTTGGTGCATGCGCTGGATGTCGCCGGTGCTCTCCTTGACCATGGTCACGTTTTCCACGGCCTTGACGATGCGCAGGATCAGGTCCACCGACATATCGGTGCCACTGGTGGCCGGGTTGTTGTAGAGCATGATCGGCACGCCGATGCTGTCGCCGATGGCGCGGTAGTGGGCAAGGATTTCCGCTTCGCTGAGTTTCCAGTAGGACGCGGGCAGTACCATCACCACATCGGCGCCATGGGCTTCGGCGAAACGTGCGCGACGCACCGCTTTAGCGGTGGTCAGGTCGGACACGCTGACGACGGTCGGCACGCGCTTGGCCACGTGCCTGATGCTGAATTCGCTGACCTGATCCCACTCCGCGTCGCTCAGGTAGGCACCTTCACCGGTGCTGCCCAGCGGTGCGATGGCGTGCACGCCGCCCTCGATCAGACGGTCGATGGAGCGCCCGAGGGCATCCAGGTCGATACCTTCGCCATTGGCGGTAAAAGGCGTGATGGTGTAGCCGATGATGCCGTGAATGTTTGCGCTGGACATGGTGTCCCTCCGTTCTATCAATGGGTTCAATTCAGGCAATCGGCGTGTTGCCGCAGGACCTGCCGGGTGTAGTAGTTGAAAGCGGCGGCGTGGCGTTTCGGCCGGGCAATCCAGTCATGGGCTTCGCGACCCAGTTCAGGGATGATCGGCTTGATGGTCCCGGCGCTCATCGCCAGCAGTTGCAGCTTCGCGGCGCGTTCAATCAGCTGCGCGATGACACAGGCTTCCTCGATGCTGCTGCCGGTGGACAATTGGCCATGGTGCGAAAGCAGGATCGCCCGTTTGTCGCCCAATGCCCCGGCAATCAACTCGCCTTCTTCGTTACCCACCGGCACGCCCGGCCAGCCTTCGAGAAACGCACAGTCGTCATAGAGCGGGCAGAGGTCCATGTGGGAGATCTGCAGCGGCACCTCCAGCATCGACAAGGCTGCTACGTGGGTCGGATGGGTATGAATGATGCAGTTCACATCCGCTCGGGCGCGGTACACCCAACTATGAAAACGATTGGCCGGGTTGGGCATGCCGTGGCCTTCGAGCACCTCCAGGTCTTCGTTGACCAGCAGTAGGTTGCCTGCGGTGATTTCGTCGAAACCCAGGCCCAGTTGCTGAGTGTAGTAAGTGCCGGGTTGCGGACCACGAGCGGTGATTTGCCCGGCAAGGCCGGAATCGTGACCGTGCTCGAACAGGATGCGGCAGGTCAGGGCCAGCTTTTGCCGGGCGGTCCACGTATTATCCGCCAGAGTATTTTGCATTTGGCTCAGTGCGTGCTTGACCAGTTGCTCTTTGGGCAGTGCTAATGTCTTGGCCATATCGGTGTCCTTTGGGTGATTCAATGGACGTCGGGTTTGCCGCTCAACGGTTCCTCGCAAAGTCGTCGGTGAGCGTAAATGACACTAAAGAGGCTATATGACACTTTGTGTCATTGGCAAGGAAAAATCGTTGCCTCCTTGATGGATTAATCGCTCTACATGTCTATCCGTTTGAAATTACTAAGAAAAAAACTTGGCGTGACCTTGGAAGCCCTGGCCGAAAAATCCGGCATGACCAAGAGTTACCTGTCGAAAGTCGAACGCGGATTGAACGCGCCATCGATTGCGGCGGCGTTGAAACTGGCCAAGGCGCTGAATGTGAAGGTCGAAGAGTTGTTCTCTGAAGACAACGTCAGCCTCGACAGCTACAGCCTGGTGCGCAGCCACGAGCGGCAACCTTTGGGTGCCAGTGACAACAATTCGGGTTACGCGGTGCTGGCCCATCAGGTCAGTTCACGCAGCCTGCTGCCATTCATCATTTACCCGCCGGCAGAATTCACCGACAAGACCTTCAAGGAGCATTTGGGCGAGGAGTTTCTGTTCGTCCACGAAGGGCGGGTGGAAGTGGACTTCATGAACGAACGCGTGCTGCTCGAGCGTGGCGATGCGTTGCACTTCAATGCACAAAAGCCGCACCGGATTCGTTCGGTGGGTGAGGTGCAGGCGCAGTTGCTGGTTGTGGTGCATAGCACAGAAGAATAGGCGGGGAGGTCACAAAAAGCTTCGCGAGCAAGTCGAATCGTCGCACCGCCGCTCCCACATTCGACCGCATTTTATCTGAAGGAATTCGGTCACCTGTGGGAGCGGGCTTGCTCGCGAAAGCGTCAGATCGGCCAGTACTAAACTTCGACTGGAACTGTAAGTTTCGGGCCACCCAACGCATGGCTCTTCGAATCAAAAAACCGAAACTCAACCCCCGTCCCCTCAAACACCTTCGCGTAATGCCGCTTCTGGTGCTGGATGAACGCCTTGCTGCGCGGGAAAATCGAGATCGCCAGCACCTGTGGTTTCGCCAGGCGCAAGGCATGGATGATGTGGCTGTCCTGCTCCCCCAGCGCATGGCCGAAGATGCACAGCGCCTGGCCGTGACCGAGCAATTGCTCGTAGCAGAACGACAGGTAGTCCGAACTGCGAATGGTCTTGAGCTTGTCCACGCTCGGCCCTTCGTTGACGAACAGCGGCACGTCGTCGAGGGTCTTGATCGTGTTGTTGATGGCGAAACTACCCAGCAAGGTGCCCTCGGTCGACATCAGCTTGCGCGCCGTGCCGTCCTGGTTGCGTACCAGGTGCAGACCGCCGTGCAGGTACAGCAAACGGGTTTTGTCGGTGGCCGTGTCGCTCAGGTCGAAACCGGGTTCGGCGCCCTGGAAAAGATCGGTGATCGCCTCTGGCTGGTGTTGCACCGCCCAGTAATTGAGCAAGTCGTAATTGGTGGTGAACACCGTACGGTAACTGGCCAGTTCCTGATTGATGGTAACCAGCGTCGAAGGCACCACCAGCCGCCATGGGATATGCACCGCATGCACGGTGTTGATCAGCGCTTCCTTGATCGCGTAGTAGCGATTGCGCGGGGCAGCGGAGCTGACAGCCAGGGCCTTGTTGACCCGGCTGGTGGTTTTCAAGGCGCTCAGTACCAGCTCGAAACTGCGGGTCTGCATCGCATCGAACACGCTCAGCTCGGACGGGCTCAGGGGTTTTTCTTCAACGGTGCGGGCGTTTTCGAACAGCGACTCGTAGCCGAAATCGTCCCACACCGCGCGACTGGCACCGTTGCCCACCAGCAATCCACTGAACGAAGTGGTGCTGCGCAAGGCGTTCCAGTCTTCAAGTTGAGCATCGACATCCTGGAAATCGGTCATTGCGGTCTTCGTCTCACGGCAAAAGGTCTGTGGGCGGCGACTTTATCACGACCGGTGCCCGGACCACGGCACGACGCGGGCGAAGAACGCTATGCTGCGACTTCGCCTGAGCCGACTTCGCCGAGTACCCGATGCTGCAAAAAAGCCTGATCCGCCGTCTCGACCTGATCACCCTGCAACTGTTCGTCGCCGTTCATGAGGAGGGCACGCTGACCCGTGCCGCCTCGCGCGAAGCGATTGCCGTCTCGGCGGCGAGCAAGCGTTTGATGGAACTGGAGGAGGCACTGGGCATCAGCCTGTTCGTGCGCCAGGCCAAGGGCATGTCCCTGACGCCGGCCGGTGAAACCCTGCTGCACCATGCCCGGCAGATGTTGTTCAACGTCGAGAAAATGGGGCTTGAACTGGGCGAGCACAGCCACGGTGTGCGCGGCTACGTGCGGATGCTCGCCAACCTGTCGGCGATCATTCAGTTTTTGCCCGAGGACCTGCGGGATTTTTCCGAGCGTCACCCACAGGTCAAGACTGACCTTGAAGAACGTCCCAGCGCGGGGGTGATTCAAGGCGTGCTCGACGGGGTGGCCGACCTCGGGATCTGTTCCATCGACAGTGACATCAAGGGCCTGCACAGCGTGCTGTATCGCCAGGATAAGCTGGTGGTGTTGATGCCGCCGCACCATCCATTGGCGAGCCGCTCGAGCGTGGCGTTCGCCGATACGCTGGACAGTGATTACGTTGGGTTGCACGCCGCCAGTTCGATCAACATGCGTACCCACGCGGCGGCGCGCCAGACTGGCAAGGTGCTGCGTTTGCGCATTCATGTGCCGGGGTTTGATGCGATGTGCCGGATGGTCCAGGCCAACATGGGTATCGGCATATTGCCGCACAAGGCTTATGAACTGTTCGGCCGGGCGCTGGGTTTGCACGCGGTGCCGTTGACGGACGAGTGGTCGGACCGGGCGTTGATTCTGGTGGTGCGTGATGAGGCGCTGCTGTCGCCGGTGAGCCGGATGTTGTTTGAGCATTTGCGGGGTTCAGCCTGAAAGTTCTTCGCTGACTGGGCCGGCCTCTTCGCGAGCAAGCCCGCTCCCACATTGGAATGCGTTCCTCTGTGGGAGCGGGCTTGCTCGCGAAGGCTGCCCTGAGGCCACGACAATCTCCCCGAGCGTTCGCATTTCGCGAACGCTCGTTGCCAACTGAAGGTTGGATTCCCGAGCCCCCTGTCCTCTAGCCTTGGCACATATTCCAAGAACAAGAGGTACCCCGCGATGACTGCCCCCTTGAGTGCGATCAAAGTGATCGAGATTGGTACGCTGATCGCTGCGCCATTTGCGGCGCGCATGCTGGCCGAGTTCGGCGCCGAGGTGATCAAGATCGAAGCCATGGGCCAGGGCGATCCCCTGCGCAAATGGCGCAAGCTGCACGAAGGCACCTCGCTGTGGTGGTACCTGCAATCGCGCAACAAGAAGTCCCTGGCGCTGAACCTCAAATCCCCCGAAGGCATCGAACTGGTCAAGCAACTGGCGACCAGCGCCGATGTGCTGATCGAGAACCTGCGCCCCGGCGCCCTGGAGAAACTCGGCCTCGGTTGGGACGTGTTGCACGCGCTCAATCCCAACCTGACGCTGGTGCGGATCTCCGGTTACGGCCAGACCGGCCCGTACCGCGATCGTCCGGGTTTCGGAGCCATCGGCGAGGCCATGGGCGGGATTCGCTACACCACCGGCACCCCCGGTTCACCACCGGCGCGGGTCGGTGTGAGCCTTGGCGATTCCCTGGCTTCGCTGCACGCGGTGATCGGCGCACTGATGTCATTGTTGCGGGTGAAGACCGGGCAGGGCGGCGGGCAGATCGTCGATGTGTCCCTGGCCGAAAGCGTGTTCAACGTCATGGAAAGCCTGGTGCCGGAATACGACATGCTTGGCCATGTGCGCGAACGCAGCGGCGGTGCCTTGCCGGGCATCGCGCCGTCCAACACCTATCTGACAGCCGATGGCGCCTACGTGGTGATTGCCGGCAACAGCGATCCGATCTACAAGCGCTTGATGCAAACCATCGGCCGCCCCGATCTGGCCGAGGCGCCGGAATTCGCCCACAACGACGGGCGTGCAGCCAAAAGCAATCTGCTCGACGCCGCCATCACCCACTGGACCAGCAGCCTGCCCATCGACGAAGTCCTGGCCGCGCTAGAGGCCGCCGAAGTCCCGGCCGGGCGCATCTATTCGGTGGCCGACATCGTCGCCGATCCGCACTATCAGGCGCGGGACATGCTGCTCAATGCCGAGCTGCCCGGTGGTGCCACGGTGAAGATGCCGGGCATCGTGCCGAAACTCTCCGAGACGCCCGGCGGCGTGAACTGGTCCGGCCCCGGTCTGGGCCAGCATACCGACGGCATTCTCGCGCAATTGGGCCTGACCGCGATGGACATCGAACGCCTGAAAGTCGAAGGAGTGGTGCAATGATCACTGATTATTCCGACAGCCTGATCGTGCAGGAAGTGTCCCCGCGCGACGGTTTGCAAATCGAGCCGACCTGGGTTGAAACCCACGACAAGATTGCCCTGATCGATCAATTGTCGCAGGCCGGACTCAGCCGCATCGAAGCCGGTTCGTTCGTGTCGCCCAAGGCCATTCCGGCGCTGCGCGATGGCGAGCTGGTGTTCAAGGGTATCGCCCGGCAACCGGGGGTGATCTACGTCGCGTTGATCCCCAACCTGAAGGGAGCGCAACGGGCGCTGGCATGTCGCGCCGATGAGTTGAACCTGGTGATGTCCGCCAGCCAGACCCACAACCTGGCGAACATGCGCATGGGTTGTGAAGATTCATTGACTGCGTTCGGCGAGATTGTGCAGTTCGTTGGCGACAGTCCTGTGCGACTCAACGCCAGCATCGCCACCACCTTCGGCTGCCCGTTCGAGGGCAAGATCGATGAGGACCGCGTGGTGCAAATCGTCGAGGCCTATCAGGAGCTCGGCATCCAGGGCATCACCCTGGCCGACACCACCGGCATGGCCAACCCGCGCCAGGTCGACCGGCTGGTGCGCCGAGTGCTGCAGCGGGTGTCCCCGGCGGACCTGACCCTGCATTTTCACAACACCCGCGGCCTTGGCCTGTGCAACGTTCTGGCCGCCTACGAGGCCGGTGCCCGCCGCTTCGACGCGGCCCTCGGTGGCCTCGGCGGCTGCCCGTTTGCGCCGGGGGCGTCGGGAAACATCTGCACCGAGGATCTGGTGAACCTGTGCGATGAAGTCGGCATTCATACCGGCATCGATTTGCCGCTGCTGCTGAAACTGTCCCGAGGACTGCCGGCGCTGCTTGGCCATGAAGTGCCGGGGCAATTGGCCAAGGCCGGGCGCAATTGTGACCTGCACCCGACACCCTCCTGACCAAACACGAAACCCTGTGGGAGCGGGCTTGCTCGCGAAGACGGAGTGTCAGTCGACATCAATGCTGAATGTCAGACCGCTTTCGCGAGCAAGCCCGCTCCCACAGTAAAAAAGCACCTCAACCAGACAACAAAAACAATCGGACACCCACGGGAAGTCCGCCTGGAGAACCGCAATGAGCCTTAATGCACTGGAGGCCGGCGCGAGCCTGGCCATTAGCCACGACACCGAAAAAGCCCTGGTCAGCAAAGTCGCCTGGCGCCTGATGCCGCTGATCATGGTCTGCTACCTGTTCGCCTTCTTCGACCGCATCAACATCAGCTTCGCCAAGTTTCAACTGCAGGCCGACCTGAGCTTGAGCGACACCGCGTACGGCCTCGGTGCCGGGTTGTTCGTGGTCGGTTATGTGATTTTCGAAGTGCCGAGCAACATGATGCTGTACAAGGTCGGCGCCCGGCGCTGGATCGCCCGGATCATGATGTCCTGGGGCCTGGCCACGGCGGCCATGGTGTTCGTCAACAGCGAATGGCAGTTCTATGTATTGCGCTTCGTGATCGGTGCGATGGAGGCGGGGTTTGCCCCGGGCGTGCTGTACTACCTGACCCTTTGGTTCCCGCAGCACTATCGCGGGCGCATCACCTCGATGCTGTTCCTGTCGTCGGCGTTCGCCGGCCTGGTGGGCGCACCGTTCTCGGGCCTGGTGCTGCAACACCTCGACGGCGTGCTGCAAATGCGTGGCTGGCACTGGCTGTTTCTGCTCGGTGGCGTGCCGTGTATCGGCCTCGGTTTGCTGGTGCTGACCCTGCTCAAGGATCGCATCGAAGATGCCCATTGGCTGACGCCTTCGGAGAAGACCTTGCTGGCCAGCCGCATCGCTCAGCATGAGCCGCACAAGAGTGGCGGTTCGCTGCTCGCCGCGCTGCGGATTCCGGGTTTCCTGACCTTGGGCCTGATCTATTTCCTGATTCAGGTAGCGTCCTACGGTTTGAATTTCTGGGCGCCACAACTGATCCGCAGCGCTGGTACTGAAAGTCCGGTGATGATCGGCTTGCTGACGGCCATCCCTTACATCTGCGGTGCCATCAGCATGGTGGTGATCGGACGCCTGTCCGATGCTTCTGGCGAGCGACGCAAGTTTGTCGCCGGTCTGGTGGCGGTCGGTGCGGTCGGGTTCTTCTGCGCGGGGATCTTCGCCAACCACACGACCTTCCTGATTGTCGCGTTGGGCCTGCTCGGTGCCGGGATCATCGCCTCCATCCCGAGCTTCTGGACCTTGCCGCCGAAACTGCTGGCTGGTGCCGGCGCGGGCGCTGCCGGCGGGATTGCGGTGATCAACACCCTGGGCCAGTTCGGCGGCATCGTCAGCCCGGTGATGGTCGGCCGGATCAAGGACCTGACCGGCAGCACCACACCGGCGCTGTATGTCATTGGTGTTTGTGCGCTGATTGCGGTGGCGCTGTTGCTGTGGGGGTTGCCGCAGAAGTTGCGGACTTTGGACAAGGCTTGATTGCTGCGGTGTCAGATAAATCGCTTTCGCGAGCAAGCCCGCTCCCACAGGGACCGTATACTCCCTGTGGGAGCGGGCTTGCCCGCGAAGACTGACTGAAAAACACCATAGTACTTTCGGTTTTCCCCTCAACCCGCCGTCGCCAAACCCTTGGCCGGTGCATCAAAAAATTGAATCAACACCACCCCGGCCATCAACAGCGCCACCCCAAACACCTTCGGCAAGGTGAGCTGCCGTTCCATCAACCCAAACCAGCCGAAATGATCCAGCAACAACGACGCCACCACTTGCCCCGCCAGCGCCAATGCCATGAACCCCGCGGCACCGAGTTTGGGCAGCAGTACCAATGCCAGGGAAATAAAGATCACCCCAAAAGCGCCACCGGCCCACATCCAAAGCGGCGCCTTGCTGATGAATGCCAGTGACGGCAACGGCAAATGCATCGCAACGATGATCGGCAACAGCACGATAACGCTCACCAGCAACGAGGCGAGCGTCGCCCACAACGGATGGCCCAACCCACGCCCGAGGTTGACGTTGATCGCACTCTGAAACGGCACCACCGCCCCGGCGATCATCGCCAGCCCCATCAGACCGGCCCAATGCAACGTACTCATGATCGATCTCCAACAGGTTTTGCTGGACTCTAGGGTATTCGTCGCGCAGATTTAAATTCCGTTTTGTTATTCAGAACATGCAGCCAATGAATGATCTTCGACGTATCGACCTCAACTTGCTGGTGATCCTCGACGCCTTGCTCAGCGAGCAACACGTGACCCGGGCGGCCGAGCGTCTGCACTTGAGCCAGCCAGCGGTCAGCCATGCGCTGGCGCGATTGCGTGACCTGCTCGGCGATCCCCTGCTGGTGCGCGCCGGTGCCGGCCTTGTACCGACTCCGCGAGCACTGGAACTGGTGGCACCGCTGGCCCAAGCCCTGGCCCAGGTGCAAGCGCTGCTGGCGCCCAATGCCTTCGATCCCGCGACCACACAGCGCACCTTCCGCCTGGCGATGTCCGACTACGGCGCCGCCATTGTCTTGCCGGGACTGATCCGGACGTTGCGCCGCGAAGCGCCGGGCATTGACCTGCAAATCAGCCATGGCAGCCGTGAAAGCATGCTCGAAGGGGTGCTCAACGGTGACATTGATGTCGCCGCCGGTGTATTCCCGGAAATGCCCAACGAATTGCGCAGCACAGCGCTGTTCGATGAGCACTACGCCTGCCTTGTGGACCGCAACAGCCTGCCCGCAGAGGGTGTTCTCGACCTGGCCACTTATCTGGCACGCCCCCACGTCCTGCTGGAAATGCGCGGCAGCGGCACCCCGGAGATCGAGCGCGCGCTGACTGCCTTGCGCGAACGCCGGCGTGTCGCCATCAGCCTGCCGCACTGGAGCGTCGCCCCGCAGCTCATCAGCGGAACCGACCTGATCCTCACCGTCGCCTCGCGCGGATTGCGCGATATCGATGAGTCCTCATTGGTTGTCGTGCCACCGCCGTTTCACATTCCATCGTTCACTTTTGTGTTGGCGTGGCATAAACGGCGGGGTGGGGATCAGGCGTTGAACTGGTTGAATCGCAGGATTGGGGAGGGGATCGAACGCTAGAAGCTTTTCTAAAATGGTCTTTACCAATTGGAAGGTGGCAGGCGACGCGTATGAAAAATTCGTAGTACCTGAAGCCGACCTTGGCGAACCCGGTAGGGAATCAAATAGGGTCGATCAGGCATGACCCATTCCCGGGTACCGGGTAAGCGTCCTTCACGACCCGTCGCTGGAAATCGGGCAAGGTGATCGACACTGGCGAGAATCGCCTGGACAAAATCTGCTGCAGCTTCTGGATTCTCGATGGCGATGTAGGCGGCTTCGTCATCCAGATTCTTTAACGCCGTACGCAACCACTCAACGCGCATTCGCCGTCCACTTGTCAGCCATTGCGTTCACTTCTTCTTGTGTCGCGAAGTCACCTTCATCGGCTTCTTTCAAGGCTTTCTGAATTTCCTCGATTTGCCACGCTTCACGGGCCAGGTATTCACGCAGCGCATCCACGGCCAGAAATGATTTGCTGCGGCCCGTTGCTTTGGAAAGACTCGCGAGGGTATCGGCGATTTCGTCTGGTACGCGCAGGGACATAACTGACATGGCGGTCTCGATGTAGTGGTTTGTAATACAACATAATACACCGTCATCAGTGAGGCGGGGCCAGCCCGTTCGTCTGTCGAGATGTTTCAGTCGATAGGCAATGACCTGATATAGACTGGCGACCATTCACCAAGCAGTTCAAAAGGACTCCCAATGACCCCATCGTTGCTAATGGCCGTGCTTGCCTCGGGTTTTATCTACGGCATCACCCCGGGGCCGGGTGTGCTGGCGGTGTTCGGCATTGGCGCGGCCCATGGGCGACGGGCCGGGGCGGGGTTTCTGTGCGGGCATTTGCTCGGCGATGTGGTGTGGTGCAGCACGGCGCTGATCGCGATTGTCGGTGCGCGGGAGATCGGCAGTACCGCGTTCGACGTGCTCGGCGTGCTCAGCGGCCTGTACCTGTTCTGGCTCGGCTGGCGTGCGGTGCGCGCCCGGCGCAGCAGCGCTGATGCGCCACAGGGGCCGGCGCGGCAACCGTTCTGGCACGGCATTCTGTTCGGTTTGACCAATCCGAAGGCCTATCCGGTGGCGGTGGCGACGTTCACGGCGCTGTTGTCGAGCCGCGCGGAACTGCTCAACTGGTCAATGCTGCCGACGCTGATCGCCCTGAGTTTCGTCGGCGGGTTGCTCGCCTACGCTATTCTCATTGGCGTTGTCGGTGCGCGGCGAGTGCGCAGCTTGTACCAGCGTCATGAACTGGCAATCACCCGGTTGTGCGGGGTGATGTTCATCGGTTTCGCCATCAACGCGCTGGTCCATGCGTTGCCGGGGCTGATGCCGAACAAGGCTTGAATAGGATCACAAGGATGCAAGGCCGACAGGGCAGGGATGATTGATAAGCGCTGCATTATCAGGACACCCACGCTGAACCATGGAAAACCGAAACTCCGCGCCGCTGGCGAGCTATATCGATCTGTTGCTGGACGCCGTCTGTGCGGTGGATAAACAGGGCCGCTTCGTCTTTGTCAGTGCGGCGTGCGAGCGCATTTTCGGCTACAGCGCCGATGAGATGATCGGCCAGCCGATGATCGACATGGTGCACCCGGGCGATCGCCAGCGCACCCTCGACGCCGCCCGGGAAATCATGGGCGGCGAACCCAAACTCAACTTCGAAAACCGCTACCTGCGCAAGGATGGCCGCGTGGTGCACATCCTCTGGTCGGCGCGTTGGTCCGAGGACGATCAGTTGCGCATCGCGGTCGCCCGCGACATCACCGAACGCAAGCAGGCCGAATCCCGGCAGGCAGCGTTGTATGCGATTTCCGAGGCGGCCCATGCGGCAGAGGATCTGCTGGCGTTGTTCAAACGCATCCACATGATCATTGGCGAATGGCTGCCAGCACTGAATTTTTCCGTGGCGCTGTACGACGAGCACTGCGCGCAGCTGAATTTCCCTTATCACGTCGATGACCACGAGCCACGGCCCGAACAGCCCGGAACCATGACCGGGCGCTTGTGCACCGAGGTGATCCGCACGGGACAGCCGATCCTGTTGACCCCGGACCAGTGCACACCTCCTGCCGGCTTCGAAGTGCTGTTGACCGAGCAGAACGCTCCGTGTTGGCTGGGTGTGCCGCTGAACTCGCAAAACGGCACCATCGGCGCGTTGATCGTCAAAAGCATTCCGGGCGGCGAGCACTACACCGAGCAAGACATGGAACTGCTGCAATACGTCTGCGCCCAGGTCGCGACCGCCATCGAGCGCAAGCAACTGCATGCCCGCCTGCAATACATGGCCCAGTACGACCAACTGACCCAGTTACCCAACCGTGAACTGCTGCGCGACCGGCTCAAGGCATCACTGCAAGTGGCCCGGGAGAACCGCGGGCGCATGGCGCTGTTGTACGTCGACCTCGACCGCTTCAAGCACGTCAATGACACCCATGGCCACGCGGTCGGCGACATGCTGCTGCAAGCGGTGGCCAACCGCCTCAAGGGCTGTGTGCGGGAAACCGACACCGTGGCACGCATCGGCGGCGATGAGTTCGTGGTGTTGCTGCACAGCATTCGCGCTGCGGGCGATACCGACATCGTGGTCGAGAAAATCCGTCAGGTCCTGGTCCAGCCCCTGCGCCTGGACGGGCACAGCGTGAACATCCAGCCAAGTATCGGCGTCGCCCGATACCCCGATCACGGCACCGAAGAGAAGCAATTGTTCCGGCATGCCGACGAGGCAATGTACTGCGCCAAACGCGAGCATCACCTGCGACTGGTCTGAAAACCCGGGCACCGTTCGTCGTGGTATCCAGGTAATTTTCTAAACCTTTTGGGACGCGCAAATTCAGATTCTATGCGGGCTACAGCTCGCCGCGACTACCACCAAGAGGAAGAGAATCATGCCTAATTCAAGAAACTCGAACTCGGGGAACTTCACCAACGATCGAACGAAGGCCTCTGAAGCAGGTCGCAAGGGTGGGAAAACCACCACCACGACCGTCGATAAAGACCCGACGAAACCCGACATGGGTCGCAAGGGCGGTCAGAAATCCCGCTAAAGGATGCAGGTGGTTTTGATTGAGAGGCGGGGGCGAAAGCTCCCGTTTGAACTTTTCAAGGAGGGCGCGACCATGAACCGGATGGCCACCCGATTATGCAATGCCAGTTTTGCCACGTTACTGGGCCTGTTTGCCAGCAGCACCTTTGCCCAGTCGCCCGCCGAATTCATCGACGAGGCCTCGGCAAAAGGGATCGCCGATATCGAAGCGAGTCGCCTGGCGCACCAGAAAGCTGAGTCCAAAGAGGTCAAGGACTACACCATTATTGTTATCAATGACCGCACCACTGCGAACCAGCACCTGGCGAAAATCGCCAGGAAACTGGATTTACCGGTCGCCCCGCGCGAAGAAATTGTCGAAAAGGCCAAAGCCCTGATGCCACAAGTCATGGATGGGGCGACTTTCGATGAGGCCTATGCCGCCAGTCAGGTGAAGACCACCCAGGAAGCCATCGATCAGTTGCAGCAGGAGGCGCGGACCACTGACGTGCCGGAAATCAAGGTGTTCGCCGAAGAAACCCTGCCCAAATTGCAAAATCATCTGCAAATGGCCAAGGCGTTGCAGGCCAGTCGTTGACCTGAAGGTTTGAACACAAACGGCGCGGGACTTCACTCACGCGCCGTTTTTCTTTTCCGCACTGATCCAGATGTGGCTTGGGGTTGTGAATGAAAATTCGACGTGACCGAAAAGGTGATTCTCTGAAACATTTAGCGGTGCTCGCCGCGGTATCGTAGCGGCCCGAGAACAACACACCGACAGGAGAACGCAATGAGTTGGTCCGCCAAACAATACGTCGCTTTTGAAGATGAACGCACCCGTCCCGCCCGTGACCTGCTGGCGGCCATCCCCGCCGGGGACGCGCGTTCGGCCATCGATATCGGTTGCGGTCCCGGTAACTCGACCGAGCTGCTGGTGGAGCGTTTTGCCAATGCCACGGTGCGTGGGCTGGACAGTTCCAGCGACATGATCGAAGCCGCTCGCAAGCGCTTGCCGCAGGTGCAGTTCGATGTTGCCGACATCGACACCTGGAATGACAGTGGCCCGTTCGATGTGATTTTCGCCAACGCGGTGTTGCAGTGGCTGCCCGATCACGCCACGTTGCTACCGTCGCTGGTGAGCAAACTGGCGCCGGGTGGCAGCCTGGCCGTCCAGATGCCTGACAACCTGAATGAACACTCGCACCGTTTGATGCGTGAAGTCGCCGCTGATGGCCCATGGGTCAGCAAACTGGCAGGTGTCGCTGGGCTACGGACCGAGATGGCCGATGCCAGCGGTTATTACTCGATACTCAAAGCCTGTTGTACCCGCGTCGATGTGTGGCGCACCACTTACCACCATCCGCTGGCGGGTGGCGCGTCTGGCGTGGTGGAGTGGTTCAAGGGCAGTGGCTTGCGGCCGTTTCTCGATCCGCTGGATGAGGCGGAGCGGGCGCAGTATCTGAAGCAATATCAAGCGGCTATCGAGAGGGCCTACCCGGCATTGGCCGATGGCTCGGTGCTGCTGCCGTTTCCGCGACTGTTTATCGTCGCGACCCGCTGACGCGAAAAAGGGACAGTTGATGAGCGTCAACTGTCCTTTTTTTACCGCTTGGAAAAATCACTGTGGCTTGTTCTTTTTTGAGCGCCGGGCACTCAAGTACTCAAAGGCAAACGAGGCAAAGCCGAACAACCCGATCAATGAAATGATCATGATTCCCAACTCTGAATTGTGCATGTTGATCTCGGGGCGAAGGGTAAGCCGGGAGAATAAGTGATCAACTGCCGGGCTCAACGCAGCTCTACGGCTTCTTTACTCGCTTGCGGTGATCTATACGCAAAAGATATGAGCGTCTGGGTGGCAGAGTCACATTCAGCGCTGAACACCGACCCACTGTTTTGAGTCATATCAGGGGCTCCAATCAGTTCACTCGATCACGTCGATTTCCACCAATGCCCACGTACAGCCTGCGTACTTCGGATTTGCTGCATGCAGGGTAACGCTGCTGGCTGAGGGGAAGGGCGCACCGTCTTCGACGAGCATCTCGAAATGCCCCTCAATGGCTTGTTGAACCATGGCTATTGCATCTTCCAGATCTTCACCGGCGCTAAAACAACCTGGCACATCCGGGACTTCCACGCCCCACGCATGTTCGTCGTCGCCCATGGAAATCGCAATCGGGTAAAACATGTTCATGGTCCTCCGTGAACACAGCGGGTGGGGTTATGAATCCCAAAGGGCGCCCCCGAAAGGCGCCGGGTGGACTGTCAGGATGGTTCAGCATCCATGCGTCGAGCGATTACATCCAGCACATCGCAACCGTCGCGCAACGGCACGCAGCAGAGCAATGCGAAGTCACTGAGTACAACTGAGTCAGAGGTCAGGTCGCCGCGCATCGCGAGGTTTTCAAGAAGCTGCGTCACGGCGCGAATTCTGTAGCTGGCGGTGCTGAGCAAGGAGTGCAGGGGTTGGGTGGTGTTGACGTAGAGGGAGGGGAGGTCGTCGGCGTTGCTGGTTAAAGCCATGAATTCTTTCATGAGTGATTTCCTTGAATCGAGGTGATCTACCACTCAGTGTCGCCAAACAATGGGTGGCAGCTGTACGCGGGTTGGCGAACCGGGACAAGGCAAACCGGTAGACCCTGGGGTCTCCCACGCACAGCCGCCAAAAAAAAGGCAGGTGAGTGCGTTCAGAAACGCTCCGAGATAGCTCGGAGGTTTCTGTGCTTTGCCATCGAGTCGCCAAACCCGATACGCCATTTGGGCGCGGTCGGACTATAGGTCTCATGACAAAGGCACAGCAATGCGCAAGTCTACGGACATTTCCCAGTGTCGTGTAGGACGTTGCTTTTTCTGGCGTTGAAATCCGTTGAACCTATAAAAGTGGGCCCTTAACACTCGCGTTGGCAGGCGCATCACCAGATCCCGCGCACAAAAAAACCGGTCACCCGGACCGGCTTTCTCCTGAGCTGCAGATGTACGCTATCCAGTTCTACCGGAGATCACTCTTCACCGGCCCCCATCAATCGATCCTCAAACGCCGAACGCACTGCATCCACAACACGTTGCGCCATGCGCTCATCTTCAAGTATTGGGTACCCTTTTTTCAGCTTACCGGAGACCTTCCAACCGTTTTCCTTGATCGAGCGGATGATGCGATTGGCATCCTGATCCGGCATTTCGATCACTTCTTTGAGTTGTTCCTGCGCTCGCTGAAAGATCACCAGTACTCTGGCCTCATCTGCCATCTCCGTACGAATCGTATGTTCGACAACGCGTGCGGTGTAGAGAACGTGCTCGGTCAGGTCTGGGTACCGCCAGGCAAAGCTTGCGTCTACGTATTCATCGAAGTTGAAATTGCTAAGCGTTCCGTCCTCGTAGGTCACGAGTTCGCCAAACCGATAGTCTGCCGCGTAACGGCGCATGAACGGTCTTGAGAATACTTCAAGCGTACGATCGTAGCCGGCCCTGAAATCGATAGAACTGGTGATCGTGGCTGACACGGGCAGTATCACTCCGTCGGGCACTGCCTTATCCCGGATCAAGGTGTCATTGATCAGGAAGCGATGAATCCGGCCGTTGCCGTCACGCATTGGATGGATGTACACGAAGCCGAATGCAAGCACCGCGGCGCGTGCCACTGACTCGGCACCACGCGTTGCGACCTCGAACTCGTTGAGGCCTTCCAGGAGGGGGGCAAGATCTTCAAAGTGCGGGGCAATGTAATGCACGATGTCTTCGCGCATTGTGGCTTGTCCCACGAAGACAGGGGAGCGTCGCAAGCCTAGTCCGATGGCATCGTGGCCCAGAATGCCGGCTTGCAGGGACCGAAGGGTGTCGTTGCTCAATGGGGCATCTATATGGCCGCAGTGCTGGGCAATGACATGCGCAAACCGCTGGATGCGATCGGCCTGGTCGGCTTCCTTTTCGATGAGAAAGCTCGCGCGCGATTCCTTGAACGTCAGCCAACTGGCCGTTCGCATCAGGATGTCGGGACCAAAGGCTTGATCCAACTCATCCAATGCCGCACGCAGATCGAATTGCAAGGCCTCCCGCACTGGCTCGGTACGACGAACCAAGGGACAGAAGTCGGGTGTCCCCGGCAGATTGTTATTGATTCGCCAGCGCCGCGTTCGCAACGACTCGCGACGAGTCAGGTAGTTTTGTGGTGAAAGTACATCAACATAGGCGCCATTGGTCACATCAGGCACCTCCAGACGTTCCCCTGTCAGCCATTCGTAGAGGAATCCTGTGCGACGGGCATACTGGCCAAAAGGCTCCCGTTGACACCAGTCTTCAACAGGCTGCGGGCCTATGGCCGCAAACAGGCGAGCAAAGAACTCGAGATGAATCTCTTCGTATTTGAGACCGAACTCGAAATGCCCTGCGAAATCGTCTGCAGGGCGGTAGCGTGGCGGATACCTGTTCTCCACGTTTCCGGAGCTTTCACGGCTGACACGTACGGTGCCAATCATCGACTGTACGCGCAGAGGCTGCGCCAATGTGATGTTGTAACGGTTCGCGAGGGCCTGGAAACCGACTTGCATTGACGAAATCCTTTACGGGGATAAGAAAAACGCTAATAGAACTTCAATATTATGGCGAAACGATAATTTCGTGGATGGAAAAATATTAATGCTGGATGAAATTTGATACTGAATTCGTATTTTTGGAGAAAAACGTTAATAGTTTTCAGAGTAGTCGCTACAGCCGCGAAAGAAAGTACTCACCGATCACCGGAAAGTGACCGACCAAGCTATCCACAAATCCGACGCCATCAAATTACGCCCACAAAAAAACCGGCCATCAAGGCCGGTTTTTTCTGTCTCTGTATCCCCCGTCAAAAACACCCTGACGTGAGATCAAAATTCGATTGGAGCGGGTGAAGGGAATCGAACCCTCGTTATCAGCTTGGGAAGCTGGAGTAATGCCATTATACGACACCCGCTCAGAGCGCTGACTTTGTACCAGATACGGCCGCGGATTTGAAGTTTTTCTTTACGTGGAGCGGGTTTAACGCAGATGTGACAAAAAAGCCCGGAGCGCATGACGGTCGATCGCGGGCAAGCCTCGCGCCTGCAGAATGCGTTTAACGCAGCAGGGCGGGGCTTGCTCGCGATGACGCTACTTCAGCCTGCCAATGCATGGTGTTCCTGGACGTTGTGGTAACGCGGTCGGCTTTCGTGTTGCGCTGGTTTCAGGAAGCCCATCAGTGCGTTGCGGCTGTCTCGGCAGGCGGCTTTGTGCTCCATGTCGAGAAAGTGGCCGGTGGCCTGAATGGTACTGAACGTGCTGTGTTGCACGTGGCCGGCGAACAACCGGGCGTCGTCGGCGGCGGTGTATTCGTCCCATTCGCCGTTGAGGAACAGCACCGGCACGTCGATTTTCTTCGCCGCGTGCAGGTAGCACTGGCGATCGCTGTGCAGCACGTCGTTGATGTGGAAGTGCATCTGCCCGTACTCATGTTCGGCCAAGGAGCTGACGTGGCGATAGTTGAAGCGCTTGAACAACGACGGCAGGTGTTTGCCGATGGTGTCGTTCACCAGGTGCCCGACCCGGTCGCGGTCCAGGTTGCCGAGGTGTTCGACGCCGCGCTCGAGGTAGTCGAGCATGTGCGCGTTGATCACCGGGGAGAACGAACTGATCACGGCTTTTTCGATGCGCCGTGGCCGTTGCGACAACGCCATCATGGTCGCGGCACCGCCCCAGGAAAACGACAAAACGTGCTCGGCGGCGAAGTGGTCGATCAGCTCAAGAAGGATCTGCCCTTCGATTTCCTTGGTGAGCATTTTTTCATGCAGGTTGTGGGCTTTTGACCGGCCCGCGTAGGGCTGGTCGTAGCAGACGACGTTGAACTGCGGATGGAGGTTTTTCACGGTTTGTGCAAACGACGCAGTCGTGGCCATCGAGCCGTTGACCATAATAATGGTCTTCTCTGCGGCGTCTGCGCGATAGAACTCCGTGTAAACCCGATACTGACCCTGTATATCCAGCACAGCGATTTCTGGCCTCATGTCATAAGACTCCTGGCAAGCGGGTATGCGCGCAATAGAGATTGCACGAGCTTTGTGACAGGTAGGCATACGCCTGGAATTTGAGAGGCCCATGTCGATCCATTGCAGTCCGGTCGACGGGTATTGTTATTGGCGGGCAGTCTGCCGGATGAGGCCGGAACCCAAGGGTTCCTACCGGCAAAAAGTTTCTTAGAAGTATGTGGTGACTCATCGGTCACATTTCGGCCGACGTCCTGATTCAAGCAGGGGTCACGTCATCGCGCAAGTGCCATTGGTAAATTGTTCGACAACTTTCTGCTCGACGGTAGCCTGCTTAGATCAATCCGATCTCTGCATCGCTCAGTGGGCGGTATTCGCCCGGTCTCAACGCGTTGTCGAGCACCAGCGGTCCCATGCGTTCGCGGTGCAGGCGCATCACCTTGTTGTTGAAGTGACCGAACATGCGCTTGACCTGGTGATAACGGCCTTCGACGATGCTCAGGCGTGCGCATTTTGGCCCGAGCAGCTCTAGCCCGGCCGGTTGCGTGGTGAGGTCTTCGAAGGCGAAGTACAGCCCCTGGCTGAACGTGATCGCGTATTCGGGGCCGATGTCCTGCTCGGTTTCGACGTAATAGACCTTGGGCAGTTTGGTCTGCGGTTGGGTCAGGCGTCGCGACCAGCTGCCGTCGTTGGTGATCAGCATCAGGCCGGTGGTGTTGAAGTCCAGGCGTCCGGCGATGTGCAATTCGTCCTTGTCCGGTTCATGGATCAAATCGAGCACGGTCGGGTGCTGCGGATCCCGGGTGGCGCTGACGTATCCGGCGGGCTTGTGCAACATGAAGTGGCGCAGGGGTTTGCCGACTTGCAGCACGTCGTTGTCGACTTCGACGCGGCTGAATTCGCGGACTTCGCTGTGCGGGTCGCTGACGGTTTTTCCGTCAACCCTGACGCGTTTTTCCACCAGCAACAGGCGCACCTGCTTACGGTTGAAGCACGGCAGGTTGCTGAGGAAACGGTCGACACGCATGACTTAAGGATCGGTAAAGAAAGGGGCGCGCATCTTACTAGATCGATTCGGGCGCTGCTTGCAACTGCGCCTCGACTTCGGCGCAGCGCGGGCACAGGCACGAGGCGTCGCGCAGCTCCGCCGGCAGCGCCTGGAGCACGGCTGGGTCGATGCTGACGCCGTAGCACCAGCAGGCGCGGTCAGCGGTTCGCGGATCGGCCAGGGTGCAGTCGTTGGGGGCGCCGCAGGCGGGGCAGAGGTCAGGCTGGTTCATGGACGGAGTGAGACTTCTCTACGCAGGTTCGGTTGCGGCCACTTTGTTTGGCCCGATACATTGCATGATCCGCCCGCGACAGCAGGCTGTGCAAGGTGTCATCGGGCTGCAGGGTGGTGAGGTCGATGCTCACGGTCAGTTGCAAGGCTTCGTGCAGGCGCTTGTGGGAGCGAGCTTGCTCCGGGCGGCGATCCGACGATTGCGGTGTGTCAGTCACATCAATCGTGAATGTGCTGACGCCATCGCGAGCAAGCTCGCTCCCACAGGGGATGTGTTTATCGCAGGGTTTTCAGGTACATCCGCCAGCCGCCAAAGTGGCTGATGTTCACCGCACCCTCCAGTCCGTAGGCCTCACAGATAAACCCACTCTCCCAGCGACCATCCGCCAATTGTACCTTGCCCAATCCCAGCGGCGCCGGAATCCCGGTCAGGAACGAACCCAACTCGCTGCTTGGCAACTCCCAGACTTCCACCGCAATCGCCACGCCGCCATCCTTCACGCGGACCATGCCCGGACGGAATGGCGGGCCGTCGGCCAGGGCATAGAGTTGATAATCCGGCGAGCTGAATGTCGATTCCAGCAACCGGGCGCCGCGCTGCTTGAGCTGCCAGTTCAACGCCAACCCGTCCAGATGCGCACCACAGACCACCAGTCGCGCCCGATCATGGCGTGCAAACGTCGCCGGTGCAGGCGCGGCCAGGCCCTGCTGACGCTGCAGGGCATCCGCCACGCTCAACAGATACTGATCGGTAAAGGCGCGGCCAAACAGCGTCACGCCCCACGGCATGCCGTTGTCCATGAACGCGCTGGGCACGGCGACGGCGGCATAGTCGAGCAGGTTCATGAAATTGGTGTAGTAGCCCAGTTCCGAATTGCGCAGCACCGGTTCGGCCTCGAGCTCCGCCAGCGTCACCGGGCGGCCGATGGTCGGCGTGACGACGCAATCCAGGCCTTCCAGCGCTGTGTCGCACAGGGCTTTGAGCGCTTGCAGCCGATAGTAGGCGCGGAAGGTTTGTACGCCGTCGACGGCGGGCGCCTTGGCCAACACGGCGCGAATCACCGGCAACACGGCCTCCGGGTTTTGCGCCATCAACTCCCCGGCCACGCTGTAACGTTCGGCCACCCACGGACCCTCATAGAGCAAGCGTGCGGCCTCCAGAAACGGCGACAGGTCCAGTTCCACCGCTTCGCCGCCCAGGGCCTTGAGGCGGTCGATGGCATCACCGAACAACAGCGGGCCTTCAGGGCAACCGAAGAATTGCAGGTCTTGTGCACGGGGTACACCGAAACGGAAGGGGCGTGGTGTACCGAACGCCGAGCCGTCGTTCCACAGTGGATTGCTGCGGCTGTATTCGTCCCGTGGGTCGAGGCGTGCGGTGAGCGCGAGCAACTGACTGGCCTCCCGCGCCGTGGCGGTGAAGGTGGTGACGCAATCGAGCGTACGGCAGGCCGGTACGACGCCGGCCGTCGAAATCAGGCCCTTGGTGGCTTTCAGGCCGACCAGATTATTCAACGCCGCCGGTACACGCCCGGAGCCGGCGGTGTCGGTGCCCAGCGCAAAACTCGCGACCCCGAGCGCCACCGCCAGCGACGAACCGGCGCTGGATCCGCCCGACGGATACTCCGACAACACGCTGTTGGGGCATGCGCCGTACGGTGAGCGGCTACCGTTGAGTCCCGTGGCGAACTGGTCGAGGTTGGTCTTGCCCAGGGGAATCGCACCGAGGGCCAGCAGTTGTTCGACGATTGTCGCCGACCGCTCCGGCACGTAGGCAAATGCCGGGCACGCCGCCGTGGTCGGAATGCCCGCCAGGTCGATGTTGTCCTTGATCGCAAACGGCACGCCGTACAGCGGCAGGCTGTCGAGGTCGCGACCGTCGAGGGTGGCGAGGTAGGGCTCCAGTTCATCAACACTGAGCAAGTGGATGAACAGGTGATAGTCCGGGTTCAGCGCCGCGGCTTTGTCCCGCAGTTGCAGCAGCAATTGCCGTGGCGTGGTGCGGCCGTCGCGATAAGCGCCGCGCAGGGCGTCGAGTTGCAGATTGATGTTCATGGCATGAGTCCTTTTCAAAATGGGTTCAGTCGAGTTCCAGCACCACGACGCGCTGCCCGGCGCGCACCGCCGAACCCGGTTGCACGCGAATCTCGCGCACCACGCCGGCCATTGGCGCGAGCAGGGGGATTTCCATCTTCATCGACTCCAGGATCACCAGCACATCACCGGCCGCGACACGGCTACCGGTCTCTACCTGGACCTGCCAGAGGTTGCCGGCGATGTGGCTGTCGACGCTTTGTTGACCGCTGGTCAGCGGTGCATCGTCGGTCGCCACCAGGGCCAGCTCTTCACTGTCGAAATGCGCCTGGCCGCTGGCGATCCAGCGTTCGCGTTCGGCATTGAACGCGCCTTTTTGCTGATCGCGAAACGCGCCGATGGTCTCGGCTTCCCGGGCCAGGAACGCCTGGTAATCCGCCAGGTTCAACTGACTGTGCTCGATGTTCAGGTCGAAGCGCCCGAGGGGGAAATCCCGGCGGATGCGCAGCAGTTCATCGGCGCTGACCGGGTAGAAACGGATCTGGTCGAAAAACCGCAGCAACCAGGGTTTGCCATCGAACGCGGCGACTTCGCGGTAGCGGTTCCACATCTGCAACGTGCGCCCGACAAACTGATAGCCGCCGGGGCCTTCCATGCCGTAGACGCACATGTAGGCGCCACCGATGCCCACCGAGTTTTCCGCGGTCCAGGTGCGCGCCGGGTTGTACTTGGTGGTCACCAGGCGATGGCGCGGGTCGAGCGGGGTGGCGACCGGTGCGCCGAGGTAGACGTCGCCCAGGCCCATCACCAGGTAACTGGCGTCGAACACCGTGCGCTGCACTTCATCGAGGTTCGGCAGGTCGTTGATGCGACGGATGAACTCCAGGTTGCTCGGGCACCATGGCGCGTCCTTGCGCACCGTGGTCATGTATTTCTCGATGGCCAACTGGCACGCCGGGTCGTCCCAGGAAAGCGGCAGATGCACGATGCGCGAGGGCACTTGCAGGTCCTTGGCGGCGCACACGGCGTCCCATTCACCGGCAACGATGCCGAGCAGGTCGGACAGTGGCAGTTGTTCGGGCTGATAGTGGATTTGCAGGGAGCGGATACCCGGCGTCAGGTCGATCACGCCGTGCAGGTCTTTGCTTTCCAGCGCCTGCATCAGGGCGTGGGCGCGGAAGCGCAGGACCAGATCGAGTTCCGGGGCGCCGATTTCCAGCAGCAGGTGGGTGTCGCCGGAAAGACGCGCCACCAGCCGTGTGTCGTCCTGCCCAATGTCCAATACAACAGGCGACACCATCCCCTGTGGGAGCGGGCTTGCTCGCGAAAGCGGTGCTTCAGACGCATCAATGTTGACTGACACGCCCTCTTCGCGAGCAAGCCCGCTCCCACATTGATCCCATTTCAAGGCCAGGGTGCGGGCGGTCTTGAGGTCGACGGGGGAGAACTGCACCCTATCCCCAGCCTTGAGCTGTCCCAGCTGCCAAAGGTCCGCCTCGATCACCGTCACCGGGCACACGAACCCGCCAAGGCTCGGGCCATCCGGGCCGAGGATGACTGGCATGTCACCGGTAAAATCCACCGCGCCGATCGCATACGGATTGTCGTGGATGTTCGACGGATGCAAACCGGCTTCACCACCGTCGGCACGCACCCACTCAGGCTTCGGTCCGATCAGGCGAACGCCGGTGCGGCTGGAGTTGAAATGCACTTCCCACTGCGTGGCGAAGAAGGTGTCGATGTAGTTTTGCGTGAAGTATTCAGGGGCGCCGTGGGGGCCGTAGATCACCCGAATCTGCCGAATCGCTGGCAACTCGGTGACCTGCTCTTCAGCCAGTTGCTGACCGGCACGGCGGTCATTCAGGGCTGGCAGGTGCAACACATCACCGGCTCGCAACGCGCGGCCACCGTGGCCACCAAACTGGCCGAGGGTGAAGGTGCTTTTGCTGCCCAGATAATCCGGTACTTGCAGGCCGCCACGCAGGCACAGATAGCTGCGCGCACCTGCGCCGGCAATGGTGCCGAGGCTCAAGGTGGATCCTGCGGCAACCAACAGCGCAGTGTTCATCGGCACGGCTTCACCGTTGAGCAGCAATGGAATCACCGCGCCAGTCACCGCCACCACCACCTCGTAATTGAAGCGCAGCAATGGCCCGCTCATGGTGATTTCCAGCGCCGCCGCGCCTTCGTCATTGCCCAGCAAACGGTTCCCCAGACGCAGCGCCCGACTGTCCATCGGCCCCGATGGCGGCACGCCAACCGCCCAGTAACCGAGACGGCCGGGATAATCCTGAACGCTGGTCTGGGTACCGGCGCTGAGTACCTCGAAGGTGTTGGCTTGATAGACCAGTCCTTCCAGGCAACGGGTCCACGGCTGGCCGCTGGCGAAAGGCGCATCGAGCAGAATCTGTCGCAGGTAATCGCGGTTGGTTTCCACGCCGTAGAGCAGGCTGGCCCCCAGCGCATGATCCAGATCCGCAGCGGCCTCCTCGCGAGTCGGCGCCCAGCTGATGACCTTGGCGATCATCGGGTCGAAGTAAGGCGGGATCTCGCAGCCAGCCTCGACCCAGGTGTCGATACGCAGTTCAATGCCATTGGCCGCCGGGAAATCCACGGCAGTGAGCAACCCCGGGCTCGGCTGAAAATCGCGGCCCGGATCTTCCGCATACAGCCGCGCCTGGATCGCATGACCCACCGGTTGCAAACCCTGCATCAGTTCGCTCAGGGGCGGCAGATCACCGGCCGCCAGTTGCACCATCCAGCGCACCAGATCGACACCCCACACCTGTTCGGTGACACCGTGTTCCACCTGCAAACGGGTGTTCACTTCCAGGAAATAGAAGCGCTGGGCCTCGCTGTCGAACACAAACTCCACGGTGCCGGCGCTGCGGTAATTCACCGCTTTGGCCAGTTTGATTGCCGCCGCGCACAACTCATCGGCCATGCCGGCGGGCAGGTTCGGTGCCGGGGTTTCTTCGAGGACTTTCTGGTTGCGTCGTTGCACCGAGCAATCACGCACGCCGAGGGCGATCACTTCGCCGCGACCGTCGCCGAACACTTGCACTTCCAGGTGCCGGGCGCGCTGGATGTACTTCTCGATGAATACCCCGGCGTCGTTGAAATTGTTCTGGCCCAGGCGCTTGACCGCTTCGAAGGATTCGCTCAACTCGGCCGCGCTGCGACACACGCGCATGCCGATGCCGCCACCGCCGGCGGTGCTCTTGAGCATCACCGGGTAGCTGACCTGTTCACCGGCCAGCAGCGCTGCATCGAGGCTGTCGAGTAGTTCGGTGCCTTCGAGCATCGGCACGCCGTGTTGTCTGGCCAGGGCGCGGGCGGTGTGCTTGAGGCCGAACACCCGCAGTTGTTCGGGCGTCGGGCCGATGAATGCAATGTTGACGGCCTCGCAGGCTTCGGCGAACGCGGCGTTTTCCGAAAGAAAGCCGTAGCCGGGATGGATCGCGGTGGCGCCGCTGGACTTGGCGATGGCGAGGATCTTGTCCACCGCCAGGTAAGTTCCAGCCGCTGCACCCTCACCGAGGCTGTGGGCCTCATCGGCTTGCAGGATGTGCAGGCTGGCGGCATCGGCTTCGGAGTACACGGTAACGCCCTGCACTTGCAGTTCACGCAGGGTCCGCAGGATGCGGCAGGCAATGGCGCCACGGTTGGCAATCAGGACTTTTTCGAACATGGCATAACCCCTGATGGGGATGCGGGCCGTCCCGCAGTTTTTCGAAAGGCATCGGGGTCGTCCCCGGTGGCAGAATCAGATTTCTTCAAATCACCGCCGAACCCCTGTGGGAGCGGGCTTGCTCGCGAAGGGGGCGTGTCAGTCGACTTCGATGTGTCTGATACACCGCTTTCGCGAGCAAGCCCGCTCCCACATGGGGATTTGTGGTGTTTTTACTGTTTCAGGCACTGCCCGGAACGGGCCTGGCACAAGGCAAACAACCAACGGCGCAACCGCGAAAGTTTCAGTTCCATACCAGCAGCTCCGCAGGGGTGGGGTTGTAGGCGTTGCACGGGTTGTTCAGCTGCGGGCAGTTGGAGATCAGCACGATCACGTCCATCTCGGCCCGCAGGTCGACGTACTTGCCCGGTGCCGAGATGCCGTCTTCGAAGGTCAGGCCGCCGTCTGCGGTGACCGGTACGTTCATGAAGAAGTTGATGTTCGGCCCGATGTCGCCCTTGCCCAGGCGGCCATCGTGAGCACAGGCGCGCAAGTAGTTGTCGCGGCAGCTGTGCATGTAGCGTTTTTCCAGGGCGTAGCGCACGGTGTTGCTCTCTTGCGCACAGGCGCCGCCGAGGGTGTCGTGACGCCCGCAAGTGTCGGCGACGATGCTCAGCATCGGCTTGCCGAGGTTGGAATAGAGCACACTGCCAGTGCTCAGGTACACGCTGTTTTGCCGACGCAGGGTGCGCTGCACGTCGTAGCGCTCCCTGGGATTGGCAACGCTGTAGAACAAAGTGTCGACGGCCTGATTGCCTTCAAGGTCGAGGATGCGCAGGGTCTGTCCGGCCTTGACCTCCATCAGCCAAGGCTCGCCGGCGGGGATGGTGGCGCGATAGATCGCGGTGTCTGGCTGCTTGTGAACGGTAGCGATAGCGAGTGACATGGCAGCGATCCTCAGGCAAACAGACGGTCGGTGTTGATGAAGCCGCGCTCGTTTTCCGGGCGCGAGGTGCGGCAGTGTTCGGCGATGCTGGCGTCGGCGTTCATCCAGCTGAGTTTCAGCGGTTTCGGTGCATATTCCGGCGACGGGTCCATCGGGTGCTGCAGGGCGGTGAGCACCACCAGGGTGTCCATCGGCGCGTACAACTCGATGTAGTCGCCAGCCTTGGAATTGCCCTCGACGAAATGGAAGCGCCCGGCGTCATCGACGTTCACGCGGCTGAACAGGTTGAGGGTCATCAGCAGGTCGGACAGGCCCAGCCCCCACTTGCCCAGTTCCACCAACAGGTTGTCGGTACCGTTGCGGAAAAAGCCGTTGCGCAGTTCCTGATAGCGGCCCGCGCCGTACTTTTGCGCCACTTCTTCAGCGCAGAGCACGCCGCCGAGGCTGTCGCTCCAGCCGCAGGTGTCGGCGCTGATGGCGGCCAGCACGCGGCCCATGTCCGAGTACAGGCAGTGGCCGGCGGTGAGCCTGGCGGTGTGTTGGCATTTGAGGCTGTCGGGCAGATTCAGCCGTTCGGTTTTTTCATTGGCGTTGAGCAACGTCAGGCTGACGTTGGCGCCGCCACGCAGGTCGGTCAGGCGCAGCAATTGGCCGCGTTTGAGCACGAAGGAACGATGGCCGCCACCGGGGAGCATTTCCTCGGCGAAGGGCGGGAACAGTCGGGTCGAATCAGTCATGGGCAAAACCCTCTCAAGCGGTTCGAAGTGAGCCCGCCAGTTGCACTGGCAGGGCGTCGACGGCGGCACGGTGGGTGCGGCGGTCGCTGTTCAAAGGGATGTCGTAGGTGATGCGTGCGCCATAGCGGCCGGGCGCATGCGGGTCGAGACGGACCTTGTCGAACACCAGCAGGCGGGTGCCGAGGCTGAAGCCTTCGGACAGGTCATGGGTGACCATGAACACCGTCAGTCGGGTCTCGCGCCACAGCTCCAGGAGCAGGGCATGCATGTCTTTGCGGATGCCCGGGTCGAGGGCGCCGAACGGTTCGTCGAGCAGCAACACCCGTGGTTTCATGATCAGCGCCTGGGCGATGGCCAGCCGTTGTTGCATGCCGCCGGAGAGCTGCGCCGGGTACTTGTCCAGCGAGTGACCCAGGCCGACTTTGTGCAGCAGCACCGAAGCCTGTTCGCGGGCCTCTTTTTTCGCGCTGCCGAACAGGCGTCCAAGCAAACGCGAGCGCGGCAGTTCGAGGCCGATGGCGACGTTGTCCAGCACGCTTAGATGCGGGAACACCGAGTAGCGCTGGAACACCACGCCACGGCTGGCGTCCGGCTCTGCGGCCAAGGGCTGGCCGTCGAGCAGGATCTCGCCGCGACTGGCGCGTTCCTGGCCGAGCAGCAGGCGCAGGAAGGTCGATTTGCCGCAACCGGAGGCACCCACGAGGGTGCAGAACTCACCTTCGTTGACGGACAGGTTCAGGCCTTCGAGCACCACCTGATCGGCGTATTGCTGCCAGACGTTTTTCACCGTGATGAAGCTCATTTGGCCGCTCCTTCATACCAAGGGAACGCGCGGCGGGTCAGCTGCTTGAGCCCCCAATCCATCAGCCAGGCGAGCAGGGTGATCCACACCACGTAGGGCAAAATCACGTCCATCGCCAGGTAGCGGCGTACCAGGAAAATACGGTAGCCGAGGCCGTCGGTGGAGGCGATGGCTTCGGCGGCAATCAGGAACAGCCACGCCGAGCCGAGCATCAGTCGCAGCGAGATCAACAGGCGTGGCAGCAGTTGCGGCAACACCACCCGCAGCATCAGGGTCCAGGTAGACGCGCCGAGGGTCTGGGCCTTGATCAGCAACTCCACAGGAATTTCCCGGGCGCGCTGTTCCAGGTCCCGGGCCAGCGCCGGAGTAATGCCGATCACGATCAGCATCACTTTCGACAACTCACCCAAACCGAAGACGATGAACAGGATCGGCAGGATCGCCAGCGGTGGCACCATCGACAGTACGGTCAGCAAGGGTGACAACGGCGCACCGAACAGCGGCAGGGTACCGGCGGCGATGCCCAGGCACAGCCCGGCCAGGGCGCTGATGCCCAGGCCAATGGCCAGACGTTGTAGGCTGGACGCCGTGTCCTGCCAGAGCAGGTATTCGCCAGTGCGGCTGTCGGCGACGAAGGCCAGGCGTTTCACCGCGTCGGTCATCTGCACGGCGCTGGGCAGCAGCTTGTCGTTGGGGTTTTCCGCCAGTCGCTCGGCCGAGCCCATGAAGTAGGCGAACAGCACCAGGGCGAACGGCAGGATCACCAGCAACAGGCGACTCGGGCGGTCCGGGTGACGGTTGATCAGGCGCATGGCCAATTCTCCTGATTACAGCTTGGCGTCGGCGGCCATCTGCACGTAACTCGGGTCGAAGCGCAGCTTGAGGTTGCCCTTGTCGCCGCTGGTCACGCCGTTGGCGAAGGCCATGCCGACCGCGCTGGTGTCCTTGGCGCCTTCACCCAGCAAGCCGTGCTGGAAGGAGAACTCGGCGACCTTGCGCATGGTTTCCGGCAGTTGCTTGCTGGTACTGAACGCCAGGGCTTCCTTGGGCGTGGCGAACAGCTTTGTGGTGTCCAGTTGCGCCTGGAAACCCGCCAGGTCAGTGCCAGAGGCCTTGGCCATGTGCTCCAGGGCGGCTTTGCTGGCAGCGTTTTTCGCGTTCATCAAGTCGACCACTTCGAACCAGGCGCCGGTCAGTGCCTTGCCGAGGGCCGGGTTGTCTTTGAGGGTCTGGGAGTTGACCACCATCATGTCCATGATTTCGCCGGGGATCTGGCTGGAGTTGAACACCTCGGTCACCGCAGGCTTGGCCTTGATGTCCGAGAGCATCGGGTTCCAGGTGGTGACGGCGTTGACCTGATCGGTGTTGAAGGCGGCCGAGATATCGGCGTCGGAGGTGTTGACCACTTTCAGGTCTTTCTCGGTGAGGTCCACCGAATCCAGGGCCCGGGCCAGCAGGTAGTGGGAAACAGAGAGTTCCACCAGGTTGACGTCCATGCCCTTGAGGTCGGCGACTTTCCTGCCTTCGCCCTTGAGCACGATGCCGTCGTTGCCGTTGGAGAAATCGCTGACGATCAGCGCGGTGCTGTCGACGCCGCCGGCGGCCGGAATGGTCAGTGCGTCCATGTTGGTCATGGTGCAACCGTCGAACTGGCCGGCGGTGTACTGGTTGATGGATTCGACGTAGTCATTGAGCTGCACCACGTCGATCTTGATGCCGTACTTCTTCGCCCATTTGTCGACGATGCCCTGGCTGCCGGCGTACTCCCACGGCATCCAGCCGGCGTAGATCGTCCAGCACACGCTGAAGTGGTCTTTCTGTGCAGCCTGGGACGAGAAGCTCACGAGGGCGGCGAACGCAGCGGCGAGCAGGGCGGGTAAACGAAGCTGGGACATGGTGGTTCTCCAGTTGATCAAGGACGGACAGGACGGCAGCGGCACCGCTAACGGTGGCTTGTCTCCCGGGCTTTTGTCCCGCCGTGTAACCTCAACTGGAGGTCGCCAACTCTCGGACCAGTCACTCGCGATTGCGAGCCGGAACCCTAGTCAGCCATTGCAAATTGTGGTGCCGCGAACCTGTAGTGACGCCTGCACATTTTTTTGGAACAAGTGCGCTAAAGCGAGAGGCGTGCCAAGTTGGCCCGAGCGCTCTAGCGTGGGGGTCAGGGAGGTCGACGGTGTTGGTTGGAAAGACGCGCTGCCTTGTGATGGTGCGTTGGTGCACCGCATTGGAACCTGTCCGCCGCTGATCAGAAGGTGGATGCAACGTCGCACTTGGCAGGAGATTGCCAGTCAAAACAGATGTCACTGCTGTCGCAGGTCTTTACGGAGGCCGCCATGTTGCGTCGATTGTTGTTAGGTGCAGTACTTGGTCTTGGATTGTCTGGCTGCTACTACTACGCCGGTCCCGCTGACGTCTACGGGGGACCTTATTACTACCCCGGCTACTACACGCCCTATTACTACGGTTACTACGGTCCACGTTATTACGGTGGTTATCGCTCCTATTACTACGGTGGGCATGGTTACTACCGTGGCCACGGCGGTGGACATCATGGCGGTGGACATCGCGGTGGCCACCGTTGATCAGGGCGTGAATGGATGAAAAACCTTTCATCGGCCAGATGTTTCTACTTGTTTCAAGGACGCACCAGATTCCGAATTCGGTGTCTGATATTTCGACAGTCTCCGAACATTTGACTGTCGCCTGCCAGCGTCGCTGGTGTGGCTTACCCGCGGTCCAGGAGGCCGCTATGTATCGCCGAATTCTTCTGTTAGCTGTGTTGGGATTGTCCCTTGGTGGGTGCGTGCCTTACTACGATGAAGGAGGCAGTTACTACAGTTCCGAGGTCTATACCTCGCCGGCGCCAACCTATTACGCCGGGGGGAGTTCCTACTATTCCAATGGTTACTACACACCACCACCTCGGTATTACGTGCCGCCGGCGCGGTATTACCAGCCGACACCGCGCTATTACTCACAGCCGCGGATGTATCAACCATCGCGCCATTACCAGTCGGCCCCTCGTTACTATCATCCGTCGCGGGGCGACTACCGCATGCATCAGAACCATGGCTGGGACGGCCGTAACCGCGGGAACTGGAACAACGACTATCGCGGTAACGGTCGCGGCTATCGCAGCGGGCGGGGCGGCCATCGATAGCTTTGTATAAAACACAACTCTGAATGTGGGAGCGGCGGTGCGACGATTCGACTTGCTCGCGAAGGCGTCATCTCAGCAACATTGATGTTGACTGATACTCCGCCTTCGCGAGCAAGCCCGCTCCCACAGTGTTGTGTGCAGATTTCAGTACTCGGACAAATCCGCCAGCGGATGCCGACCTTCCCACGCCTTGTGAAAATGCGCCTCTACCACTGCGTCCGGCACGTTGTTGATGTCCGGCCAGTGCCAGTGCGGTTTCTGGTCCTTGTCGATCAACCGGGCACGTACGCCTTCGCTGAATTCCGGATGCCGACAACAGTTGAGGCTCAGGGTGTATTCCATCTGGAAGACTTCGGCCAGCGACAGGTGGCGGGCACGGATGATCTGCTCCCACACCAGATGAGCGGTCAGCGGCGCGCCTTCGCTCAGGGTCCTGGCTGCGCGGCTCAGCAACAGATCGGTGTGATCGCGCAGGGCGCTGATCGCCTTCCAGGCGCAACGCACGTCGCTGACATCCAGCAGCTCGTCGATCTGCTGTCGGCGCGGCAGCCACTGGGCTTCAGGCATCTGTGCCACGGCTTCCTGCTGCAAGGCCTTGAGCAGGCTGTTGAGTTGCATCGGTGTCTGTTCCTGCCAGTTCAATTGCAACAGGCCTTCGATCAATTCCGGCTGCTGCTCATCGAGCAGGAAACGATCGGCCAGGTCCAGGTCGATGGCATCGCGGCCGTTCATGTGCGCACCGCTCAGGCCCAGGAACAGCCCGAGCTTGCCGGGCAGGCGCGACAGAAACCAACTGGCGCCAACGTCCGGGTACAGGCCGATGCTGATCTCGGGCATGGCCAGGCGACTGCTCGGCGTGACGATGCGGATGCTTGCCCCTTGCAACAGTCCCATGCCTCCGCCCAGCACATAGCCGTGGCCCCAGCAGATCAGCGGTTTCGGGTAGGTATGAAGTTTGAAGTCCAGGCGATATTCCGCCGCAAAAAACTGCGCAGCCAGTGGCGGTACTTCGCCCGGATGGACGCGACAGGCTTCCACCAGGCTGCGCACTTCGCCGCCGGCGCAAAAGGCCTTGGCGCCGTTGCCGCGCAACATCACGCAGACGATCTGCGGATCCTTGGCCCAGGCCTCCAGGCGGTCGCGCAGGGCGTTGATCATTGGCAGGGACAGGGCATTCAGGGATTTTTCGGCATCCAGGCTGGCGATGCCGATGCGCGCGCCGTCGGTGCCGGTGAGTTCTTCGAAGTGCAGATTCATCGTGACCTCGATCGGGAATTTGAGGGTTAAGTATGATCGCTGTGTGGGAAAGTGCCGGATCTGCATCAGATCAATTGACAAGCGTGATGCGCTTTCCTAGGGTTCGCCCCATTGTTTTTGCCGGATGTAACCATGACTGCTGACGACCGTATCAAACTCGAACCGGGCTGGAAGGAAGCACTGCGTGCCGAATTCGACCAGCCCTACATGGCAGAGTTGCGAAACTTCCTGCAACAGGAGCGGGCGGCCGGCAAGGAGATCTATCCGCCGGGGCCGATGATTTTCAACGCGCTCAATTCCACGCCGCTGGACAAGGTCAAGGTGGTGATCCTCGGTCAGGACCCTTATCACGGCCCGGGCCAGGCCCATGGCTTGTGCTTCTCGGTGCAACCGGGCGTGCCGGCGCCGCCGTCGCTGGTGAACATTTACAAAGAACTCAAGCGCGACCTGAACATCGACATCCCCAACCATGGCTACCTGCAGAGCTGGGCCGATCAGGGCGTGCTGATGCTCAACACCACCATGACCGTGGAGCGCGCCAACGCCAATGCGCACAAGGACAAGGGCTGGCAGTTTTTCACCGATCGAGTCATTGAAGTGGTCAGCCAACAGCAACCGCACCTGGTATTCATGCTGTGGGGCGCCCATGCCCAGAGCAAACAGAAGCTGATCGATGCCACCAAGCATCTGGTGCTGACCTCGGTGCACCCGTCACCGCTGTCGGCCTATCGCGGCTTCCTCGGTTGCGGGCACTTCAGCCGCACCAACAAGTTTCTGGAGCAGAATGGCGAGACGCCGATCGAGTGGCGGTTGCCGCCGGTTTAAGCGTTGATTTGGAGGGCCTCTTCGCGAGCAAGCCCGCTCCCACAAGGATCACGCGAACCCTGTGGGAGCGGGCTTGCTCGCGAAAAAGGCAACTCGGCCTATCAGACTGAATCCGGATTCCGGTTCCAATACTTGAACAACGGCTCCGCCAGAAACAGCACAAACAACAAGCGCATCACCTGCATCGCCGTCACCAGCGGCACCGACAGTTGCAGGGTTTCCGCCGTCAGGCTCATCTCGGCAATACCGCCCGGCATCATGCCCAATGTCAGTGAACGCAGATCCAGATGGGTCAGTGCACTCAAACCCAATGCCGCCGCCGTAGCGATCAACATGGTCAACACCGTGCCGATCAAGGTGCGCCCCATGAACGATGGCGCACGCCGGAAAAACTGCCGGTTGAAGTGACAGCCCAGACCGCTACCGATCAACCATTGGCCAATCTGGCTGCCGCCATTGGGCAAACCGATGTGCAGATCCCAGCCGATGCTGACTGCCGCGCTGACCAGCAGCGGCCCGAACAGCCAGGGGTTGGGTTGACGCAGGCGCTCCCAGATCCAGGCCGCCAACGCACCCGCAGGAAACAACACCGCCAGCCAGCGCCAATCGATGCTGCCAACGTGGGAAATCGGCGCACCGTCGCCCAACAAATACTTGAAGGCTGCCGGTACGCAGAGTACGACCACCAACACCCGCAAACTCTGCCCCGCCGCCACACGGCTGAGCACCGCACCATTGCGGGCGCCGAGGTTGACCATCTCCCCGGAACCGCCGGGCATGCTGGAAAAGAACGCCGTGGCGCGATCTTCACCGGTGCGGCGCATCAGCCACACGCCGACGACCGCCGACAGGCTGGTGACCAACGCACCGAAGAAGATCAGACCGAAATGACTGAGTACCTGCTCCATCACCACTGGAGTGAAATGCAGGCCAATACCGATACCGACGATCCACTGGCCGCACTTGCGGCCGCCAGGGATTTCCGCCAATTGCCAGGGTGTCAGGCAACGCACGAGGATGATCGCCAGCAACGAGCCGACCATCCACGGCAAAGGCCAGCCGACCTGGCTAGCGAGGAAACCGCCAAACAGGCCGACCAGCGGGGTTCCCCACCAGAGTTTGAAGGGGGACCGATCAGACATCGGCGATAACGCGTTGCGCGGCCGAACGTTTGCGCCAGATGCGGATGAGCGGCATCAGCAGCATGATCGCCGTCAGCACCCAGCAACCGAAGGTGATCGGGCTCGACCAGAGGATTTCCAGCGCACCGTTGGAAATCGACAGGGCACGGCGCAGGTTCTGCTCCATCAAACCTCCGAGGATGAAGCCCAGCAATACCGGCGACAGCGGGAAGTCCAGCTTGCGCAGGATATAACCGAAGATGCCGATGCCGATCATCAGGAACAGGTCGAACGTTGTCGCGTGCACCGCGTAGACGCCAATCCCGGTAATGATCGCGATCACCGGTACCAGTGCCCAGTTTGGCACGGCGAGGATGCGGGTAAAGATGCGGATCATCGGGATGTTGAGGATCACCAGCATCACGTTGGCGATGAACAACGAGGCGATCAGGCCCCAGACGATGTCCGGTTGCTGTTGGAACAGCAGCGGGCCCGGAGTGATGTTGTACAGCGACAGTGCGCCGATCATCACCGCCGTGGTGCCGGAACCTGGAACGCCGAGGGTCAGCATCGGCACCAGCGCACCGCACGCTGCGCCACCGATGGCGGTTTCTGGCGCCGCGAGGCCGCGCATGTCGCCTTGGCCGAAAGTACCCTTGGCACCCGCCATGCGTTTTTCGGTCATGTAGGCCACGGCACTGGCCAGGGTCGCACCGGCACCCGGCAACACGCCCATGATGAAACCCAGAACGCCGCAACGGATGTTCACCACGAACACCGACGCCGCTTCCTTGAAGTTGAACATCATGCGGCCGGTGGCTTTCACTGCTTCCTGGCCGTGATGGGTTTTTTCCAGCAGCAGAAGGATTTCGCTGATGGAGAACAGGCCCAGCACCAGCACGACGAACTGGATGCCGTCAGTCAGGTGGATGTTGTCCCCGGTGAAGCGATACACACCGCTGTTGGCGTCGATGCCGACGGTCGACAGGAACAGACCGATCAGCGCCGCGATGAACGTCTTCAGCGGACGGTCACCGGCCATGCCGCCGAGGCAGACAATCGCGAACACCATCAACACGAAATATTCCGCCGGGCCGAAGGCAATCGCCCATTTTGCCAGCAGCGGGGCGAACAGCACCATGCCGCAGGTGGCGATGAAGGCACCGATGAACGAACTCCATGCCGACAGCGACAGCGCCACACCGGCCAGGCCTTTGCGGGCCATCGGGTAACCGTCGAGGGTGGTCATCACGGTGGATGCTTCGCCCGGGATGTTCAGCAGGATCGAGCTGATCCGGCCGCCGTATTCGCACCCCAGGTACACCGCCGCCAGCAGGATCAGCGCCGACTCCGGTGGCAGGCCGAGGGCGAATGCGATCGGGATCAGCAACGCCACGCCGTTGATCGGCCCCAGGCCCGGCAACAGGCCGACCACGGTGCCGATCAGGGTGCCGCACAGTGCAGTCACCAGGTTGTACGGGCTCAGCGCGACGCCGAAACCCTGACCCAAATAGCCAAGAGTATCCATATCAGTTCTCCAGAACGTCGAGCACGCCAAGCGGCAGCGGCACGTCCATCAACTTGTCGAACAGCAGGTAAAGGCCGACGGCCATCAGGCTGATGATCACGATGCTTGGCACCCAGCGACCGCCATACAGGCGTGCCATGGGCACGCCGATCAGGATGCTGGCTACGATGAAACCCAGGGGTTCGAAAGTGCCGGCGAACACCAGCAACAGCGCCACGCAGATGCCGATTTTGGTCAGGGTTTCGCGATCCAGTGGTGGCTCGTCAGCACTGTGCTTGATCGGTGCCGGACGGAACACCATGTACAACAGCGCCGAGCCCATCAGGCCAAGCATCAACAGCGGAAAGGCCCGAGGCCCCACCGGTTCGTAGGAAAAAGCCGCTTGGTACGGCCATGCCATGAGCGCCAGGCCTAAACAGACCAGCAACAGCACCGAAGCAAAAATGCGTTGTAAGAGCATGGGGGAACTCCTGTGCCGCGACTCCGCCAAGCGGAGCCGCAGCCGCTAGACAGAGGCGATCACTGGATCAGGCCGAACTCTTTGGCCAGCACTTTGTAGTCCGCAACCTGCTTCTTCACGTAGGTGTCCAGTTCCGGGCCGGTCATGGCAAACGGGAACAGTTCACGCTGATCGCGCAGCTTGGCGAACTCGGGTGATGCCAACAGCTTGTCGAAGGAGTCCTTCCACCAGGCATAGTCTTCATCGCTGACTTTTGGCCCGAGGTAGAAGCCGCGCACCACTGGCCAGACAATGTCGTAGCCTTGCTCGCGGGCGGTCGGAATGTCCTTCATTTCCGGCTCGTCCAGGCGCTTGTCGGAGAACACCGCCAGCAGGCGCATGTCGCCGCTCTGGATGTGCGGCATGGAGTCGGAGATGTCGGTGCTGCCGACCTGGATGTGGCCGCCGAGCAGGGCGGTGGCAATCTCGCCGCCACCTTCGAGGGCAACGTAACGCAGGTCACGGGGATTGATCCCGGCGGCCTTGGCGATCAGCGCGGTTTGCATCCAGTCCTGGCTGCCGACGGTGCCGCCGGAACCGATCACCACTTTGCTCGGATCTTTCTTCAGTGCCTGAACGAGGTCGTCGAGGGTCTTGTAGGGCGAATCGCTCTTCACCGCGATGGCGCCGTAGCTGGTGCCGACGGCAGCGAGCCAGCGCACGTTGGTTTCATCGAAACGACCGAACTTGCCTTGAGCCAGGTTCAGCAGCGAACCACTGGACCAGGCCACCAGGGTGCCGGCATCGGCCGGACGCTGGGCGACCACCGCGTTGTACGCCACCGCGCCGACACCGCCGGGCATGTAGGTCACGCGCATCGGTTTGGTCAGCAGTTTTTCGTTGACCAGCGCGCTTTGCGCCAGTTTGCAGGTCAGGTCGAAACCACCGCCGGGCGAGGCCGGGGCGATGCATTCCGGGCGCTTTGGTTCGGCAAGCGCATGGCCGGCGAACAGCAGGACGCTGGCGGCGAGGGCTAGTTTACGCATTGACAGGTTCATTCAAGTCTCCTTGGGAGTTGTTGTTATTGACGCACTGAATTACCAAAGGGCAACGCTATAGCTCACCAGCAGACGCACTTCATCGGCATCGCGAGCAGAGTAGTTGGAGCGGTAGGTGGCATTGCGCAGACGCACGGCGACATCCTTGAGCGCGCCGCTTTGTACAACATATTTAATCTCGGAGTTGCGTTCCCATTCTTTGCCTTCGTCTCCGTTCTTGAGCTTGATGTTGTCACCGCTCACGTAACGGCTCATGAAGGTCAGGCCAGGGACGCCGAGGGTGACGAAGTCGAAGTCATAACGCGCTTGCCAGGAGCGCTCGTCGGCCCCGGCAAAGTCGTTGATCTGCACGAAGTTCACCAGGTACGGGTCGGCGCCATCCACATACGGGAACGCGCTGTCGCCGGACATGTGCTGGTAGCCCGCGCTGAACTTGTGCCCGCTCAAGGCGTAACTCACCAGGCCGTTGAGAGATTTGTTGTCGATCGGGCCGCCACGGGCCTCGCCCTGGTCGTCACTGATGGCAAACCGCAGGTCGGTGCCAAAGGTGCCGGGGCCGAATGGCTGCGAGGCGATCAAACCAAGGAAATGCTGGTTGTAGACTTCATCGAGTTGTGCGAAGTGGTAGCTGCCGGTGATCTTGTCGGTGAGCTTGTAGTCCAGGCCGCCAAAATCAAAATGCTTGCCGGCCACGGTGCCAGCGAAACGGCCGTTCTTGTTGTTGAGGGCGATGTCCTCGAAGTCGGTGCTGTCGCGGTCCTTGGCTTTATCCAGACGCCCGCCGGTGAAGGTCAGGTTCTTGATCTCTTTGGATGTCAGCATGCCTCCTTCAAAGGTCTGCGGCAGGATGCGCCCGTCGTTGGGCTTGAGGATCGGCAGTTCCGGAATCAGGGTGCCGATTTTCAGCTCGCTGGCGGAGATTTTCATTTTGCCGGTCAGGCCGAGCTTGGAGTATTCGTCCACGGCGCGCCCATCGTCGGTCGGCAGCAGACCGGTACCGGTACGGTCTGGGCTCGAGTCGAGCTTGACCCCCATCATGCCCAGCGCATCGACACCGAACCCCACGGTGCCGTCGGTGTAGCCTGATTTCAGATTGAGCATGAACCCCTGGGCCCACTCGTCACGCTTGGACTGTTGGGCACTGGTACCGTCGCGATAATCGCGATTGAAGTACATGTTGCGGGTTTCGAAAGTGGCCGAGCTGTCTTCGAAGAATGCGGCCTGGCTCAACGGTGAAAAGCCGGCAAGGGCGGCAGCGCTGGCAAGCGCAGTGTGGCTGAAACGGGAGAGGCGGGCAGGCGCGATAGCCTGGGTCTGCAGGGACTGCATGGATGACTTACTCCGTTTATTGTTCTTATTTGTCGAAAACGCTTCGAGGCGTTTTTCGTATCGCTGTGTGGCTGCAGCGACGGCAGTCGAAACTGTCCGTGGCTGGACTGTAACGGGCTAACCTTTCGCTAACCTTTCAGCTGACTTTCACAGTTTTCGGGCTTCACAGCGGCGGTTGCGGCTGTAAACTTCGCGCCAGAGAATGGCGTCGACCATCCCGGAATGAGGTAAAGATCCATGCGTGTCCTGCTCGTCGAAGACCATTTGCAGCTCGCCGAAAGTGTCGCTCAGGCGCTCAAGAGCACCGGGCTGACCGTGGACGTTCTGCACGATGGCGTGGCAGCCGACCTGGCACTGGGCAGCGAGGAATACGCCATGGCGATCCTCGACGTCGGCTTGCCGCGCATGGATGGTTTCGAAGTGCTGGCGCGTTTGCGGGCGCGGGGCAAGAACCTGCCGGTGTTGATGCTGACCGCCCGCAGCGACGTCAAGGACCGGGTCCACGGCCTGAACCTCGGCGCCGATGACTACCTGGCCAAGCCGTTCGAGCTGACCGAACTCGAAGCCCGGGTCAAAGCCTTGTTGCGCCGCAGCGTGCTGGGTGGTGAGCGCATTCAGCGTTGCGGTGTGCTGGCCTATGACCTGGAAACCCGGCGTTTCACCCTCGGCGAAGAATTGCTGACCCTGACCTCCCGCGAACAGGCCGTGCTCGAAGCCCTGATCGCGCGCCCCGGTCGGGTGATGAGCAAGGAGCAGCTGGCGTCGCAAGTGTTCGGTCTCGATGAAGAGGCCAGCCCCGATGCCATCGAAATCTACGTGCACCGCCTGCGCAAGAAGCTCGACGGCCAGCCGGTCGCCATCGTGACCTTCCGCGGCCTCGGTTATTTGCTGGAAAGCCGCGATGCATAAGCCCAGCAGCCTGCGCTGGCGGTTGTTGTGGAACCTGGCGCTGCTGCTGGTGGTGTTGATGCTGGCCAGTGGTTTGAGCGCCTACTGGAACGGCCGCGAAGCCGCCGACACGGCCTATGACCGGACCCTGCTGGCCTCGGCGCGAACCATCGCCGCCGGCGTCTCCCAGCGCGACGGCACCCTGAGTGCCGACGTGCCTTACGTGGCCCTCGATACTTTTGCCTACGACAGTGCCGGGCGAATTTTCTACCTGGTCAATGACATCAATCAGAAGCTGATTTCCGGTTACGAAAACCTGCCGGCGCCACCGCCGGGAACGCCGCGCACCGATGACTATCCGGCGCTGGCACGCTTCTACAACGCCCAGTATCGCGGGCAGAACGTGCGCGTGGTGAGCCTGCTCAAACCCGTGAGTGAGCCGAACATGAACGGCATGGCGGAAATTCGCGTGGCGGAAACCGATGAGGCGCGCGTCAGCATGGCCCGCAGCCTGGCGACAGATACTCTGCTGCGCCTGGGCATGCTGGCGGGTGGGGCCTTGATGTTGGTGTGGTTTGCGGTGAGTGCCGCGTTGCGTCCGCTGGAGCGCTTGCGCACGGCGGTGGAAGAGCGCCAGCCGGACGATCTGCGCCCCTTGCCGTTGGTGGAAGTGCAGCGCGAATTGTGGCCGCTGGTGCGCGCACTCAATCACTTTACCGAGCGCTTGCGCGGGCAGTTCGAGAAGCAGGCGCAATTCATCGCCGATGCCGCCCACGAACTGCGCACGCCGCTGGCGGCGCTCAAGGCGCGACTGGAGCTGGGCATGCGCTCAGCCGAGCCCGATACCTGGCGCAGCACGCTGGAGAGCGCCGCCCAAGGCACTGATCGCTTGACCCATCTGGCCAATCAGTTGCTTTCCCTGGCGCGGGTCGAAAATGGCGCCAGGGCGATTGCCGAGGGCGGCGCGCAGTTACTCGACCTGAGTCAGTTGGCTCGAGAGCTGGGCATGGCCATGGCGCCGTTGGCCCACAAGCGTGGTATCGCGCTGGCGCTGGAGGCGGATGAGCCGGTCTGGCTGCGGGGCGAACCGACGCTATTGAACGAACTGCTGAGCAATCTGGTGGATAACGCACTGGCTCACACGCCGCCGGGTGGCAACGTGATTCTGCGGGTCTCGACGCCCGCCGTGCTGGAAGTCGAAGATGATGGCCCCGGCATACCTCTCGAGGAGCGCGATCGGGTATTCGAGCGCTTTTACCGACGCAATCAGCAAGTGGCCGGTTCCGGATTGGGGTTGGCGATTGTCGGTGAGATCTGCCGCGCGCATCTGGCGCAGATCAGCCTGCATGACGGTGAGCACGCAGGGTTGAAGGTGCGGGTGAGTTTTATCGCGGGGGAGTGATGCAGCGTCTGTTCAGGCCCCTTCGTCGGAACGCCGCCCGGAGCCAGCCCGCTCCCACATTGAACCGAGTCGCCGCAGATCAAATGTGGGAGCGGGCTTGCTCGCGAAGGGGGCAACGCGGTCTTTATCAGTAAAACATCGTGCGTGTTTCTTCCAGGTCAGCGCACATCACTTTGTCATCAAAGTCGATTCCGAGTGCCTTGTAGGCCGGTACATTCAACGCATCGGCACGGGCGAGCGGGTGGTCGGTGTCCTGCAGGCAATACAGACTGGCCACCTGCACCAGATCCACATAATCGACCTGCGCAGACTGGCGCTTGAAGTTCAGATACAGCCGCGGCACTTGCACCAGCATGTCGGGAAATTCCCAGACCCTGAGCAGTTTTTCGCCGATCAGCGGATGAATCCGGTCGATCACATGGTTGAGGCTGACCGGGTCGGACAGCAGCTCATAGTGATCTTCGGCGTAGGTCAGGATCGGCAACACGCCGATCTGGTGCACCAGCCCGCCAAGGGCCGCCTGATCGGGCTTGAGTCGGGTGTAGCGGCGGCACAGGGCGTAGCTGACGCCGGCGATTTCCAGGCTTTTACGCCAGACATCGCGCATCTTCTGTTCCACCACGTCGGACCGGGCATGGAAAATCTGCTCCATGACCAGGCCGATCGCCAGGTTACAGCTGTAGTTGATGCCCAGGCGGGTGATCGCGGTATGCAGATCGGTCACTTCCTGGGTCGCGCGCAACAGTGGGCTGTTGACCACTTTGATCAGGCGAGCCGACAGCGCGGTATCACGGCCGATCACTTTACTCAGGGTACTGACGCTGACTTCCGGGTTTTCCGCGGCCTTGCGAATCTGCAGGGCCACTTCCGGTAACGTTGGCAGAACCAGGTCATCGTTATTGATGGCCTCAACCAAATCCTTTTGGACCTTTTCCGCCAGCTCGCTCATTTAGTCTCTCTAGGTGTCGCGCCAAGTGTTGCCGTTATTGCTGGATTTCGCGATCGCGGTCCAGTTCATAAGGCAAGTCGAGCAGCTGCAAGGACGGCCCTTCGAGCGCGCCCAGGTGGACGTCCCCACTGTCTGCTGCTTCGGCTTGCAACACCGCCAGGAGTTCAATGTCTTGCCCGGCGCGGGCAGCCAGCACCACTTCGCCGATGGAGCTGCCGTGGGTCGGGGAAAACAGCGGGGTACCCGGTTCAGGCAGTTCGCCAGCAGCCAGTTGCAGGCGATACAAGCGGCGCTTGAGTTTGCCCAGGTACTGCATCCGCGCGACGATTTCCTGCCCGGTGTAGCAACCTTTCTTGAAACTCACGCCACCGACCGCTTGCAGGTTGAGCATCTGCGGGATGAACAATTCGCGGGTGCCGGGCATGACCTGGCCGATCCCTGCGCGGACCTGGCCTAGCAGCCATTGATTCAGATCGCCTTCGCTCAGTACTGCCGACAGCTTGCCTTTGACCGCATCGGCTTGACCGGCGGCGACCCACAGTTCGGCGCGTTCAGGCGAGACACGGATGGCGATCAGCCCATCGTTGCGCACGACGCTGTCGGTTTCTGCCGGCAGGTCCAGGCCGAGGCTGGCCAATGCAGTATCGCCATGGTCAACGCCGAAGCGGACCCAAGAGGCACTTTCGTCGGTCAGTTTCGACTTGGAAAACACCGCGTATTTTTTCAGGTCCGCCAATTGCGGTTCGAGCAATTCGGTGGCCATGGCCAGGACCACGCCGTCCCCTTCGAGCAGGATGCGGAAACTCGATTGCATCCGGCCTTTTTGCGTGCAGCGCGCACCGAGGCTGGCCCGGGAATCGCTCAGGTTGTTGAGGTTGCAGGTCAGTTGGCCTTGCAGGAATTTGCTGGCGTCCGCGCCGCGGACCGCGAGAACACCTTCATGAGAAAGGGTGCAGAAAAAAGCAGAATCGGCCATGGGTCATCGCAGGGTAAAGAGTCTGGCGGACATCATAAGGGGGCGCCTTGGAAATGGGTAGTTCACAAAGGATCACCGGTGCCCGACCAAAGCCGACTGTTCGACGGGACGCGGGCCTGTATACTTGCGGCCTATTTGAGGAGCGCTCCATGGTTGAAGATGTTGAACTGAATCGCCTCTACTGGCACAGCCGCCGCGGCATGCTTGAGCTTGACGTGTTGCTGGTGCCGTTTGTGAAAGAGGTTTATCGGCACCTCAACGAGGTTGATCGCGCCTGCTACGTCAGGTTGCTCGAATGCGAAGATCAGGACATGTTCGGCTGGTTCATGGAACGCAGCGAATCGGAAGATCCTGAGCTGCAACGCATGGTTCGCATGATCCTGGATCGTGTCCAGCCCAAGTAATGGGTTCGAATGCCGCTGGCATGCCTCGCGGCAGTTGCTGGCGGCGTATCTTCTGGCCCAGCTGTTCGCGTTGGGTTCGTTGTCTTTACTGTCAATTCCGGTCTGGGCCAGCGCGCTCGGCGTCGTGCTGTGCGTGGCTCACGGAGTCTGGCTGTTGCCCCGGCAAATCCTGCTGACCCACCCGCAGGCCTTTTGCGGCTTGCGGCGCGACGCCGATGGCTGGCAGTTGTGGAGTCGGGCCAAGGGTTGGCAGCCCGTGCAATTGAGGCCGGACAGCCTGGCGCTGCCGTTGGTGGTGGTACTGCGTTTCCGACTACGTGGTGAGCGCAGGGTCCGGGCCATTTGCGTGCCCCGGGACGCGCAGGCGGCGGATGTGCACCGACGCCTGCGGGTCCGGCTCAAATTCAGCCGACGTAGGTGGGTGGCACCAGAATAGTGTCCAGCGCGACTGGCAACAGGTTCGGGTAGTCGAGGGTGTAATGCAGGCCACGGCTTTCCTTGCGCTCCATGGCTGAGAGAATCATCAGCTCGGCCACTTGGGCCAGGTTGCGCAGCTCGATCAAATCCCGGCTGACCTTGTAGTTGCTATAGAACTCGTCGATTTCATCCAGCAACAGTTGCACGCGGTGTTGCGCCCGTTGCAGACGCTTATTGGTGCGCACGATGCCAACGTAGTCCCACATGAATCGCCGCAGTTCATCCCAGTTGTGCGCAATGATCACGTCTTCATCGGAATCGGTGACCTGGCTCGCATCCCAGGCGGGAAGGGGGGTTGGCATCGGAATCAGGGGCAGCTGTTCGAGAATGTCCGCTGCCGCCGAGCGGGCATAGACGAAACATTCCAGCAGCGAGTTGCTGGCCATGCGGTTGGCGCCGTGCAGGCCGGTGAAACTGGTTTCGCCAATGGCGTACAGCCCCGGCACATCGGTGCGGCCCTGTTGATCGACCATCACGCCGCCGCAGGTGTAGTGCGCCGCCGGGACCACCGGAATCGGTTGTTTGGTGATGTCGATGGAAAATTCCAGGCAGCGTTCGTACACCGTCGGGAAGTGCGTCTTGATGAAGGCTTCGGGCTTGTGGCTGATGTCCAGATAGACGCAATCGATACCCAGGCGCTTCATTTCATGGTCGATGGCCCGGGCGACGATGTCCCGTGGCGCCAACTCGGCCCGAGGATCGAAGCGCTGCATGAAGCGCTCGCCGTTGGGCAACTTGAGGTGGGCACCTTCGCCTCGCAGGGCTTCGGTGACCAGGAAACTCTTGGCTTGCGGGTGATACAGGCAAGTAGGGTGGAACTGGTTGAATTCCAGGTTCGCCACCCGGCAGCCCGAGCGCCAGGCCATGGCAATGCCATCGCCGCAGGCGCCGTCAGGGTTACTGGTGTACAGGTAAACCTTGGCCGCACCACCGGAGGCGAGGATCACAAAGCGCGCGCCGTAGGTGTCGACTTCGCCGGTGCCGCGATTGAGCACATAGGCGCCGAGGCAGCGATCACCTTCGAGTCCCAGGCGTTTCTCGGTGATCAGGTCAACCGCAACCCGCTGTTCCAGCAGTTCGATGTTCGGTCGTTTCCGGGCCTGGTCGAGCAGGGTAGTGAAAATGGCAGCGCCGGTGGCATCGGCGGCGTGGATGATGCGCCGATGGCTGTGACCGCCCTCGCGGGTCAGGTGGAACTCGAACCCGCCATCTTCGGTACTCGACTGTTCATCGCGGGTAAAGGGCACGCCTTGGTCGATCAGCCATTGAATCGCTTCTCTGCTGTGCTCGACGGTGAAGCGCACGGCGTCCTCATGACACAGGCCGCCGCCGGCATTGAGTGTGTCATCGACATGGGATTCAACGGTGTCGGTGTCGTCCAGCACGGCCGCAACGCCGCCCTGGGCCCAGAAAGTCGAGCCATTGGCGAGGTTGCCCTTGCTCAGTACGGCAATGCGCAAATGACCGGGCAAGGTCAGCGCAAGGCTCAAGCCGGCAGCGCCGCTGCCAATTACCAGAACATCGTGTTGAAACTGTTGGCTCATTTCAGGATTCCGCTCAAAGCGACCCGGATCGGGGGTGGCGCAGCTGGACAGGCGAGTCAAGGCAGCCGCACAGCCACTAGTATATAGAGGGGGGGAGCGGCACAATACCCGAGCTAGCATGGCATTGTGAAACTACTGTGACGCAAAACATCGGTCGCTTCGTCGGATGTTTTTCTGCCCGTTGGGCGCGAGAATGACTGTATCGCCGATTTAACAGTCTTTTTCCCTTCACGGTTGCACAATGTCGGTTCGGTGCAACTATAAATATTTGGAACTTTTGCCAAAGGGCCAAGATCAATAGACGGTTGCCTGAAACAAGGGACAGTGTCGGCTTCAGTGGAGGATTGCAGTTCGATCCCTGCTGAAGAATCCGATGACAAGATTATCCGCGCAGCCGGGTCAACTCGCGCTGCGCTTTTCGTGCGTGCCAAATCAGAGCCCGCAGGAAACTTGCCTGGAGGGGGAGAACTTTTGCGAAAAGCCCGAGTCTATGTTTGCAAGTCTGGTGGTTTACTTCTGCAATCCTCCTCCGAGCTCATCGAGGAGTGTTCATGCTAACCCAGGAAGAGGATCAGCAACTGGTCGAGCGCGTTCAGCGCGGCGACAAGCGTGCTTTCGATCTGCTAGTGCTGAAATACCAGCACAAAATTCTCGGGTTGATCGTGCGTTTCGTGCACGACACCCATGAAGCCCAGGATGTGGCACAAGAAGCCTTTATCAAGGCATACCGTGCACTTGGAAATTTTCGCGGAGACAGCGCGTTTTATACGTGGCTTTACCGCATCGCCATCAACACGGCGAAAAACTATCTGGTTTCACGCGGCCGTCGGCCGCCGGATAGCGATGTCAGTTCCGAGGATGCAGAGTTCTACGATGGCGATCATGGCCTCAAGGATCTCGAGTCGCCAGAGCGGGCCTTGCTGCGGGATGAGATCGAAGGCACCGTCCATCGAACCATTCAGCAACTGCCGGAAGATTTGCGTACGGCTTTAACTTTACGTGAGTTTGATGGTCTGAGTTACGAGGACATTGCGAGCGTCATGCAGTGTCCGGTAGGCACCGTGCGCTCCCGGATCTTCCGCGCCCGGGAGGCCATCGACAAAGCCCTGCAGCCGTTGTTGCAGGAAAACTAAAGACAGCGGCGACAGCCAAGAGAGGAACGCCATGAGTCGTGAAGCCCTGCAGGAATCGCTGTCCGCAGTGATGGATAACGAAGCGGACGAATTGGAATTGCGTCGGGTATTGAATGCCTGTGACGATGTTGAAACCCGTGAAACATGGGCTCGTTATCAGATCGCTCGGGCAGTGATGCACAAGGATCTGCTGCTTCCACGCCTGGACATCGCCGCGGCTGTTTCTGCTGCCCTGGCTGACGAAGCCGTACCGGCAAAAGCCTCCCGTGGTCCATGGCGCAGCCTGGGTCGTCTGGCGGTCGCAGCTTCCGTGACCCTGGCGGTGCTGGCCGGTGTGCGTCTGTACAACCAGGATGAGATCGCCGGTGTCGAACTGGCCCAGCAATCCAGTCAACCCGCGCTGGCCGCTCCTCAAGTAAAAGGCCCAGCCGTTTTGGCAGGCTACAATGAGAGTTCGGATGCTACCGGCCCAATGGCCAGCGGCGTATTGCAAGGTCAACCAGGCTGGCACGATCAGCGTCTGCCAGGTTACTTGCGCCAACACGCACAACAGGCTGCACTGAAAGGCACTGAGAGCGCTCTGCCTTACGCTCGTGCCGCAAGCCTGGAAAACCGTTAAGGAGGATCATGCGCGCCATACCTCTACTTTCGCTTCTGCTCAGCGGCTGGTTCATCGTTCCAGCCCAAGCCGATGAAGCTCAGGACTGGTTGACCCGCCTGGGCCAGGCAGAGCAGCAGCAAAGCTTTCAGGGTGCTTTCGTCTACGAGCGTAACGGTAGTTTTTCTACCCATAACATCTGGCACCGCGTCCAGGATGGAAAGGTCCGCGAGCGATTGATCCAGCTTGACGGTTCCGCTCAGGAGGTCGTTCGCATTGATGGGCAAACCCAATGCGTCAGCGGCACACTGATAGCAGGGCTTGGGGACTCCCCGAACTCCGCTGCCCGTGCACTCGATCCTCAAAAGCTCAAGAATTGGTATGACCTCGCCATCATCGGCAAGTCGCGTGTCGCCGGGCGTTCGGCGGTGATCGTATCGCTGACACCACGCGATCAGCACCGCTACGGTTTTGAACTGCATCTGGACAAAGAGACCGGCCTGCCTTTGAAGTCCTTGCTATTGGACGACAAGGGACGGTTGTTGGAGCGCTTCCAGTTCACGCAACTGGATACCGCTGACGTTCCTTCCGAAAAAGACCTGCAGGCCAGTAATGATTGCAAGCCAGTCAATCTCGAAAGTGACAAGGCTTCTGCCGTCAAGTCTGCCCAGGTCTGGCGTTCCGACTGGTTGCCGCCCGGCTTCGAGCTGACCAGCAGCACCGCTCGCAAGGATCCGCAGACCAAGACCCAGGTCAATAGCCTGATGTATGACGATGGTCTGACGCGCTTTTCGGTATTCCTCGAGCCGTTGAATGGCGCAACAGTCACCGACACCCGTACTCAGTTGGGGCCGACCGTTGCGGTTTCCCGGCGCCTGGCCACGGCACAGGGTGACATGATGGTCACCGTCGTCGGCGAGATACCGGTCGGTACTGCTGAACGGATAGCGCTTTCGATGCGCACCGACGCCGCTGCAACCAAGCAGTGAGCTGAATTCGAAATGTTTCGTGAGCATTTCAATTTGCAAAAATCCCGTAAATTTCTTATAGGTCAGAGCCCCTCGGCTCTGGCCTTGTTTGTTGTTCCCGGAACAAAAATACCGGCGTATTGTTCCCGGTGTTCCTTGCTCCATATCGCTTAACCCTGCTCGTCGTAACGGGAGCCGTATGTCGATACCTCGCTTGAAGTCCTACCTTTCCATTATTGCCACCGTGCTGGTGCTCGGTCAGGCGGTCACCGCCCAAGCGGTCGAGTTGCCTGATTTTACGCAACTGGTCGAACAGGCCTCGCCTGCGGTCGTGAACATCAGTACCACGCAAAAGCTGCCGGATCGCAAAGTCAGCCAGCAAATGCCCGACCTCGAAGGCTTGCCGCCGATGCTGCGCGAATTCTTCGAACGAGGCATGCCGCCACAATCGCGCTCACCTCGCGACCGCCAGCGCGAGGCGACTTCCCTGGGCTCGGGTTTCATCATCTCTTCCGATGGCTATATCCTGACCAACAACCACGTGATCGCCGATGCTGACGAAATCCTCGTCCGTCTGGCTGATCGCAGCGAAATGAAAGCCAAGCTGATTGGTACCGATCCACGTTCAGACGTGGCGCTGCTGAAAATCGAAGGCAAGGATCTGCCCGTGCTCAAGCTCGGTAAATCCCAGGACCTGAAGGCCGGCCAATGGGTTGTCGCGATCGGTTCGCCATTCGGCTTTGACCACACAGTGACCCAAGGCATCGTCAGCGCCGTCGGTCGCAGCCTGCCGAACGAAAACTATGTGCCGTTCATCCAGACCGACGTGCCGATCAACCCGGGTAACTCGGGCGGCCCGCTGTTCAACCTGAATGGTGAGGTGGTCGGGATCAACTCGCAGATCTATACCCGCTCCGGTGGCTTCATGGGCGTGTCGTTTGCAATCCCGATCGACGTGGCCATGGATGTTTCCAATCAGCTGAAGTCCGGTGGCAAGGTCAGCCGTGGCTGGCTGGGCGTCGTGATTCAGGAGGTGAGCAAGGACCTGGCCGAGTCGTTCGGTCTGGAGAAGCCGGCCGGTGCGCTGGTTGCCCAAATCCAGGATGATGGTCCGGCTGCCAAGGGTGGTCTGCAAGTGGGCGACGTGATCCTGAGCATGAACGGTCAGCCAATCGTTATGTCGGCCGACCTGCCGCACCTCGTTGGTGCGTTGAAGGCTGGCACCAAGGCCGATCTGGAAGTGATTCGTGACGGCAAGCGCAAGAATGTCGAATTGACGGTCGGCGCGATTCCGGAAGAAGGCAAGGAGCTGGACGCGCTGCCAAAATCCAGCATCGAGCGCAGCAGTAATCGCCTGGGTGTTTCCGTGGTCGAGCTGACTGACGAGCAGAAGAAAACCTACGACCTCAAAGGTGGTGTGCTGATCAAGGAAGTGCAGGACGGCCCGGCCGCCATGATCGGCCTGCAGCCGGGTGATGTGATCACCCACCTGAACAACCAGGCCATCGGTTCTACCAAGGAGTTCGCGGACATCGCCAAGGCGCTGCCAAAGAACCGCTCGGTGTCGATGCGGGTACTGCGTCAGGGGCGTGCGAGCTTCATCACCTTCAAGCTGGCTGAATAACCCGGTTTTTGTTGGTTGAATAAAAAACCGCCTCGAAAGAGGCGGTTTTTTTGTGTTCGGAGCTTTTGTCGCCGGGGCGTCAGCCCATCATGTCCTTGATCATGCGCTCCTGTTCCATCAGCTCGCGTTGCCGCGCGTCAATCCGCGAAGACAGCGGGAAGTTGCTGCCAGCCCTGCGTTTGGCGAAGTCCAGTTGCTGAATGGCCTGTTTGTAGTCCCCGACCAGCGCAAAGTATTCGGCGCGAGCCTGGTGCAGGCCGATGATATTGCCCGACAGGCCGCGCGTCTCGGCAACCTGATACCACACGTCCGGGTCATCCGGACGCGACTTGAGCAGGCTTTCGAGGGCTTTTTCCGCATCCGCGGCGCGGTTCTGCTTCAGCAGCAGGTCGACGCGCGCCTGATTCAGCGGATAGTTGCCAGGGTACTGGGCCATCAACCGCTCAACCCGGGACTGGGCGTCCGGCAGGCGATTGTTGGTGATGTCCAGGTCGACCTGAGCCAGGTTGTAGATGATCTCGTTGGGTGCCTTGGCCAGCAGCAACTTGAGGTTTTCCCGTGCTTCGTTCAGTTGGCCACCCTTGATCTGGGCAATTGCCAGGCCGTAGCGCGCCACGTCGCTTTTCGGGTTTTCGTCGAGCTGGGCGCGGAAGCGCTTGGCACCGAGCCCCGGGGTTTCTTCATAGATCAACTGGACGCGCGCGCGGATCAGTTGATAGCGCATGCTGTCTTCGATGCCACCCTGTGGTGCTAGTTCGGCGCGGTTGCGGGTGTCGGCGATACGCGATTCGGTGACCGGGTGAGTCAGCAGGAATTCCGGTGGCTTGGCATCGTAGCGATACTGACGCCCCAGGCGCTCGAACATGGTGGGCATCGAACGGGGGTCATAACCGGCCTTTTCCAGATTGAGAATGCCGATGCGGTCGGCTTCCTGTTCGTTCTGGCGGGAGAATCGACGCTGTTCCTGAATGGCCGCAGCCTGTGTGCCGGCAATGGCCGCGATCCCGGCGTCACCGGCGCCCGCGGCTGCAATCACGATACCGGCCAGCAATGCAGCCATCATGGGGACTTGCATGCGTTGTTGCGCTTCGACACCCCGGGCAAAGTGGCGCTGCGACAAGTGAGCCAATTCGTGCGCCATTACCGAAGCGTATTCGCCTTCGGTCTGGGCGTTGAGGAACAAACCTCCGTTCACCCCGACGATCCCGCCCGGCGCGGCAAAGGCGTTAAGCTGCGGGCTGTTGATCAGGATGAATTCCAGTCGCCGGTCAGTGACCTGGCTGGTCTCGACCAGTCGGTAGACGCTGGATTCCACGTAATCCTTGAGTTGCGGGTCGTTGAGCTGCGAAACCTGACTGCGCAACATGGCCAGCCAGGCCCGGCCGAGCTGGTATTCCTGTTGCGGTGAGACAATGGCAGAACTGGCGTCGCCGAGTGACGGCAGGTCGTCGGCGAAGCCCGGTGAGGCGAGCAGGCAAGCGAGCGTCAGCAGGGTAGGGCGCAAAAAGGTCATGCACAAAGCCTTAGTCGACAAAGACCTTACTGTAGCCGGACACCGGCGTTGCGACCAGATATTCTAGGCAACTCAACCACCTGACCCGGAGTGATGCAATGACCGACGCTGTAGAGCATGACGTTGAACTGGACGCCAGCGGCCTGAACTGTCCGTTACCGTTGCTCAAGGCCAAGATGGAGCTCAACCGGCTGGCCAGTGGTGCGGTACTCAAGGTCATCGCCACCGATGCGGGTTCGCAGCGCGACTTTCGCACCTTTGCCCGATTGGCCGGTCATACCCTGCTTCGTGAAGAAGATGACGCGGGTGTTTACCGCTACTGGTTGAAAAAGGCTTGAAGTCGACTGCGTTTGCTCCTAAGGATTATTGATGTTCAAAGTGTTACGCGACTGGATTCAGCGCTATTTCTCCGATGAAGAAGCGGTGGTGCTGGCTGTCCTGCTGTTTCTGGCATTCACCGTCGTACTGACCCTGGGCGGTATGCTGGCGCCGGTGCTCGCGGGCATGGTGCTGGCGTATCTGATGCAGGGGCTGGTGGTGACCCTCGAGCGCCTGCGCGTGCCGGGTTGGGTCGCGGTGGGGATGGTCTTTGCGTTATTCATGGGATTGTTGCTGGTATTCATCGTGGTTGTCGTGCCATTGCTGTGGCACCAACTGATTACTTTGTTCAACGAGTTGCCCGGCATGCTTGCCAAGTGGCAGTCACTCTTGTTGCTGCTGCCTGAGCGCTATCCGCACCTGGTATCCGATGAGCAAGTGCTGCGGGCCATTGAAGTGGCGCGGGGCGAAATCGGCAAGTTTGGTCAGTGGGCGCTCACGTTCTCGCTATCGAGCCTGCCATTGCTTGTAAACATCATGATCTATCTGGTGCTGGTGCCGATCCTGGTGTTTTTCTTCCTCAAGGATCGGGCCATGATCGGCCAGTGGGTGCGCGGTTACCTGCCCCGTGAGCGGGCGTTGATCACCCGGGTCGCCCATGAAATGAACCGGCAGATAGCCAACTACATTCGCGGCAAGGTCATCGAAATCTTCATTTGCGGTGGCGTGACCTACATCGCCTTCGTTGTTCTTGAGCTCAACTACGCGGCGCTGCTGGCATTGCTGGTGGGGATATCGGTGGTGGTGCCTTATGTCGGCGCCGTGGTGGTGACCGTGCCAGTGTTTCTGATTGCTCTGTTCCAGTGGGGCTGGAGCGATCAGTTCATATACTTGATGGCGGTCTACGGGATCATTCAGACGCTGGATGGCAACGTGCTGGTGCCCTTGCTGTTCTCGGAGGCGGTCAACCTGCACCCGGTGGCGATCATCTGCGCGGTGCTGTTGTTTGGCGGGTTGTGGGGCTTCTGGGGAGTGTTCTTTGCGATTCCCCTGGCAACACTGTTCAAGGCCGTACTGGATGCGTGGCCGCGCAAGGAGCCGGTGGTGGCGCCGTTGCTTTAATTCACGAAGTGGATTTATGAGCTGAAGCGAAGGGCCTCATCGCGAGCAAGCTCGCTCCCACAGATGGTTTGTGGTGGACACAAAACCAATGTGGGAGCGAGCTTGCTCGCGATGGCGTCCGAAAGGGCGCTCAAAAATCAGGCTTTGCTCAGGGCCTGAGCAGCCGCCAAAACGGCATCAACATGCCCCGGCACCTTCACGCCGCGCCATTCCTGACGCAGCACGCCGTTGGCGTCGATCAGGAACGTGCTGCGATCCACGCCCATGTATTCCTTGCCGTAGAGCTTTTTCAGCTTGATCACGTCGAACAGCTGGCAGATGGCTTCGTCCTTGTCACTGATCAGCTCAAAGGGGAATTCCTGTTTGCACTTGAAGTTCTCGTGGGATTTCAGGCTGTCGCGAGACACACCGAACACTTCGGTATTGGCGGCCTTGAACGCAGCGTATTGATCACGAAAACCCTGCCCCTCGGTCGTGCAGCCCGGCGTGCTGTCCTTGGGGTAGAAGTAGATCACCACCTGCTTGCCTTTCAGGCCAGCGAGGCTGACGGCTTGCCCGCTGGTGGCGGGGGCTTCGAAATCGGCAACCGGTTGGTCGATGGCAACGGCCATGAAAGCTTCCTTACATTGGGTTCTGTGGGCGCCAGGGTTCGATCAGGGCATCTAGGTTCAGCGCGTCGGCAAAATCCAGGAACTGATCGCGCAGCCAGCTGATTTGCACGCCGGCCGGCAAGGTCACGGTAAACGTGGCGTTGAGCATGGTGCCGCCGGTCTGCGGAGCCTGGTAGGTGTCGCAGGTCAGGTTTTCCAGCTCGACATTGTGGTCCATGAAGAACTGGCACAGCTCGTTGATGATGTCCGAGCGGTAGGCCGAGCTGACATAAGCGACGTACGGCAGGGCCTGGGGGCGGTTTTCCAGGGCCGCGCTGCGCACCACGTTGACCGTGAACGCATGCCGCTTGGCCAATACTGGCAGGCTGCCTTCCAGGCGCGCCAGGGCATCCCAGCTACCGGAGATTTCCAGCACCAGGGCACTGCATTCGCCATGACGGGTCAGGCGAGAGGTGACAACGGCGCAGCGGTTTTCATGGCTGGCGCGGCACAGGACGTTGGTCAGCTCCATGGGGTTGGCGCCGAGGGCACTGATAACAAGGAATTGTTCGCGAACTGTGGGGGTGGACATGCAGCATTCCTAAAGCGATGAGCGGTCGATACGTCCAGAGGGCGTTTTGTCGGGAGCCAGCCTGCGGATGCGAATTCAGAAAACCCCAAGCGGCAGGTTGCGACGTGCTCCGGCGGGGCGGGAGCGAGAGGCGGCAACGCTGGATCAGGGCTTGTGATGCCGAAAATGGAGGCTGAAACCCGACGGACGAGCTTGTCTGTACCGATCAAAGTCTGAAGGGTAGCGAAAACCGGCGCCAAGGGGAATGGCGGCAGCACAGTACTTCGCTTGTGCAAGCAACTTGGCGCCAGTACCATTACGGCTCTCTTTTTCCGGCAGGAGCGGTTTCATGATTGCGGGCAGTATGGTGGCACTGGTCACACCCATGGATGCACAGGGGCGTCTTGACTGGGACAGCCTCAGCAAACTCGTGGACTTCCACCTTGAAAACGGCACCCATGCCATTGTCGCCGTCGGCACCACCGGCGAATCGGCAACCCTCGACGTCAACGAGCACATCGCAGTCATCCGCGCTGTGGTCAAGCAGGTCAATGGCCGCATTCCGGTGATCGCCGGTACCGGCGCCAACTCGACCCGCGAAGCCGTCGAATTGACCCGTAACGCCAAGGAAGCCGGCGCCGATGCCTGCCTGCTGGTCGTGCCGTACTACAACAAGCCGACCCAGGAAGGCCTGTACCTGCACTTCAAACACATCGCAGAAGCGGTCGACATCCCGCAGATTCTCTATAACGTTCCCGGCCGCACCTCCTGCGACATGCAGGCCGAAACCGTGATCCGCCTGTCCACCGTGCCGAACATCATCGGTATCAAGGAGGCGACCGGCGACCTCAAGCGCGCCAAGGCCATCCTCGATGGCGTAAGCAAGGACTTCATCGTCCTTTCCGGCGATGATCCGACCGCTGTCGAGCTGATTCTGATGGGCGGCAAGGGCAACATCTCCGTCACCGCCAACGTCGCTCCACGTGAAATGGCCGATCTGTGCGAGGCCGCCCTCAAGGGGGATGCCGAGACCGCCCGGGCAATCAACGAAAAATTGATGCCGCTGCACAAGGACCTGTTCATCGAAGCCAACCCGATTCCGGTGAAGTGGGCTTTGGTTGAGATGGGCCTGATGCACGAAGGCATTCGCCTGCCGTTGACCTGGCTGAGCGCACCTTGTCACGAAACGCTGCGCACGGCCCTGCGCCAGTGCGGCGTCCTGGTTTAATTGAGGAAGTACAACGCATGAAGCGAATGGCCGGACTTTCCGCACTTGCCTTGATTATCTCCAGCACCAGTGGCTGCGGATGGATCTGGGGCCCGGAAGGTTATTTCCGTGACCGTGGTAGCGATTACCTGGAAGCGCAACAGACTGCACCGATGCAAATACCGCAGGATGTCCGTACCGCCAAGCGTCTGGATCCGCTGTTGCCGATCCCGCGCAACGTGGCCGATGACACCGTCAAGGGCGAATACATCGTTCCTCGTCCGCAGCCATTGACGGCTGGGGTCGACGCCAGTCCGTACTCCCTGCAGAAGAGCGGTGATTCGCGCTCGATCCTGGCGCAAAATCCACCGGCCGAAATCTGGCCTGTAGCCGTTCAGTTCTTCCAGGACAACGGTTTCCGTCTGGATGAACAGCGTCCGCAAACCGGCGAATTCACCACGACCTGGCAGCATTCCGATGAACTGTCCGCGGCCATGGCCAAGCGCCTGAGCGCAGCCGGCGTCAGCACGGACAGCGAAACCCGCGTGCGGGTGCGCATTGAGCCGGGCGTGCAGCGTAATACCAGTGAAGTCTATGTGGTCAGCGCCGAGCGTCCTGCCGGCAGCACCGCCGACGTGGCCTTCACCAACCGTTCGGTCAACACTGGCCTGGACGCGGCACTGGTCGACGACATGCTCGCGAGCATGAGCCGCATCTCGGAGAAGGGCGGTTCGGTCTCCATGCTGGCTTCGCGTGATTTCGACGCGCCAAGTCGTGTCAGCCTGAGTGAAGACGGCAGCGGCAACCCTGTGCTGAACGTCGGTACCGATCTGGATCGTGCCTGGTCGAGCGTCGGTCGTGCGTTGGAACAGGGCGAATGGCGTGTTGAAGACATCAACCGCAGCCTGGGCCTGTACTACATCAACCTGGCCGAAAAAGCCGAGAGCAAAGACGACAAGCCAGGCTTCTTCAGCAGCCTGTTCGGCAGCGCGCCGAGCAAGGAAGAGCTTGACGCCCGCGCCGAGCGTTATCAGGTTCGCCTGAGCAAGGTTGGCGAGAACGTACAGGTCACCGTCGAGAAAAACATCAACACCGTGGCGCCGGCAGATGTGGCGCGTAAAGTGTTGAGCAAGATTCAGGACAACCTGGGCTGATCCTATGCGTTTTGCCGTTCTCGGCAGCGGCAGTCAAGGGAACGGCACGCTGATAGCCAGCGCTGATACGTACGTATTGGTGGATTGTGGTTTTTCCCTGCGGGAAACCGAAAAACGCCTGCTGCGCCTGGGTGTGAACCCTGCGCAGTTGAGCGCGATACTCGTGACCCACGAACATGCCGACCACGTGCATGGCGTGGGTTTGCTGTCTCGGCGCTACAATCTGCCTGTCTACCTCAGTCGCGGGACCTTGCGCGGGATGCGCAAACCGATTGAACCCGCAGGCTTTCTGGCCGGCGGCGAGCAGTTGCAAATCGGCGACTTGAGCATCGGTGTCATTGCCGTGGCCCACGATGCACAAGAACCGACGCAATATGTGTTCAGTGACGGTTTACGGCGCTTCGGCCTGTTGACCGACCTGGGCTCGTATTGTGACAAGGTGCTGGACGGCTATCGGGACCTCGATGCGTTGATGATCGAGTCCAATCACTGCCGTGACATGCTGGCTCGCGGTCATTACCCGTACTTTCTCAAGCAGCGGGTGGGTGGTGAATTGGGACATTTGAATAACCACCAGGCGGCATTCCTGGTGGCCGAGCTGGGCTGGAAAGACCTGCAACACCTGGTCCTGGCCCATCTGAGCAGCAAGAACAACCTGCCGCGGCTGGCCCGGCAATGTTTTGTCGACACCCTCGGGTGCGACCCGGACTGGCTGCAACTGGCCGATCAAGATTCAGGGCTCGACTGGCGTCACATCGCCTAGCCCATCTACTTAGCAAGCGGAGCCCATCATGGAAAAACGTGAAGAACTCTACCGCGGCAAAGCCAAGTCGGTTTACAAGACCGACGACGCTAACCGTTTGATCCTGCTGTTTCGCAACGACACCTCGGCGTTCGATGGCAAGCGTATCGAACAGCTCGACCGCAAAGGTATGGTGAACAACAAGTTCAACGCCTTCATCATGCAGAAGCTCGAAGCGGCCGGCGTGCCGACCCAATTCGACAAATTGCTGGGCGACAACGAATGCCTGGTGAAGAAGCTCGACATGATCCCGGTCGAGTGCGTCGTGCGTAACTACGCCGCTGGCAGCCTTGTCAAGCGTCTGGGTGTCGAAGAGGGCATGAAGCTCAACCCCTACACCTTCGAACTGTTCCTGAAGGACGACGCCAAGGGCGACCCGTTCATCAACGAATCCCACGTCGTGGCCTTTGGTTGGGGCACCGCCGAGCAACTGGTTCGCATGAAAGAGCTGTCGCTCAAGGTCAACGAAGTGCTGAACAAGCTGTTCGACGACGCCGGCCTGCTGCTGGTCGACTTCAAGCTGGAATTCGGCGTGTTCCACGATGGCTCCATCGTGCTGGGCGACGAATTCAGCCCGGACGGCTGCCGTCTGTGGGACAAGGCCACCGGCAAGAAAATGGACAAGGACCGCTTCCGTCAGGGCCTCGGTGACGTCATCGAAGCCTACGAAGAAGTCGCCAATCGCCTGGGCGTACCGCTTTAATCGACGCAAGCATCTGATAGCACAGAAATATTTCGCTTAGGGGGTTCGCTTCCTGCGAAAGTGTTGTTATGATGCGCGCCGTTGGAGAGATGCCAGAGTGGCCGAATGGGACGGATTCGAAATCCGTTGTACCTTCACCGGTACCTAGGGTTCGAATCCCTATCTCTCCGCCATTATTGAATAAGACTAAGCCCCTGAGATGGTTAAACATTTCAGGGGCTTTTTCGTTTCTGTCATGTTGGTCGGGGCATTTCGTGTCCCGGCATTTTTGACGCGATACCCGTCATGCTCTTGGGATCCCCCGGGTATCCATTTACCGCAGGGCTTTCTCACCATTGTTGTATCTATATGTCCAGGCGACGTGGTTTGGGTTCGCTGCTGCCCCAGTGCTTTATATAGATGCTGGAGGTTCTCGTGGTGGCAACCCGGGTGCTTTGGTAGGGAAGAAGAATTTTCAGGTGGGGGGTTGACCACGCATTTTAATCCTGTACTATTCGCCTCCCGCTAACGAGCAGTTTGATGTTGCTCTTGGCTTAAGTAGTTGATTTTGTTGAAAAATCAGAAACTTTTAAGGTTGCAAATTGAAAAGATGCGCTGTAAGATGCGCACCTCGGTTGAGACGAAAGATCTTAACCAGCCGCTCTTTAACAACTGAATCAAGCAATTCGTGTGGGTGCTTGTGGAGTCAGACTGCTAGTCAACAGATTATCAGCATCACAAGTTACTCCGCGAGAAATCAAAGATGTAACCAACGATTGCTGAGCCAAGTTTAGGGTTTTCTCAAAACCCAAAGATGTTTGAACTGAAGAGTTTGATCATGGCTCAGATT
>NZ_JAHBDN010000051.1:0-67823 GCF_019956445.1 Pseudomonas sp. BF-R-19 | reverse complement strand
AACTGGCCCGTCACGTTGGCGCACGGATTGTATTGCAGGAAGCTTTGACGCCGGCGATGCCGAATATCAGCGTCAGCGACGATTGATTTTCGCCAGATAAATGCTGACCCCATGTGGGAGCGGGCTTAGATACGCAACCCGCCATCCATCTCCAGAATCCGACCGGTGTAATAGTCGTTCTCAAAGATGTAAGCCGCCGAATGGGCGATTTCTTCAGGCCTGCCCATGCGCTTGAGCGGGATCCCTGCGGTCATTTTTTCCAGCGCTTCAGGCTTCATGCCCAGGGTCATTTCAGTTTCGATGAAGCCCGGTGCAATGCCGGCCACGCGAATGCCGTAGCGCGCCAGTTCCTTGGCCCAGGTCACGGTCGCCGCAGCAACACCGGCCTTGGCGGCGGAGTAGTTGGTCTGGCCGACGTTGCCGGCGCGGGAAATCGACGAGATATTGATGATTGCGCCGCTGTTGTTCAGCTCGACCATCTTCGCCGCGACTTCACGGGTGCACAGGAACACGCCGGTCAGGTTGACGTCGATGACCGCCTGCCACTGGGCCAGGCTCATCTTGGTCATTTCGCCATCCTTGACCTTGAGCAACAGCCCGTCACGCAGGATCCCGGCGTTGTTGATCAAGCCATGGATTGCGCCGAAGTCTTCAGCAACCTGGGCAACCATGTGGGTCACTTGCTCTTCGTTGGCCACGTTGCACAGGTAGGCGCGGGCCTCGACACCTTGGGCCTTGCAGGCTGCGACTGCATCGTCGAGTTTTTCCTGGTTCAGGTCGACCAGCGCCAGCTTCGCGCCCAGGCCTGCGAAATACTCGGCCATGGAGCGGCCTAAACCCTGGCAACCGCCAGTGATAATGATTACTTTGTCAGTGAGTTGCATTCGCATGCCCCGGTAGCAGGTCTGAGTGGTTTCCTTTAGAGAGCCTCTCGATCTGCGCCTGACCTGGCTGGCTGCACATGAGAACTGCCCCGATGGCGTGCTGGGACTTTCCACCAGCAGCTCGTCCGTTTTTCTGACGGATTCTATTTAAGGAGTCATAAATTGAGCGTTGAAGCGGCTAAGCATGCACGAGAATTGCTCCTCAAGGAATACCGTGGGGTGCTCTCGACGCACTCCAAATCGATGCCCGGTTTTCCGTTCGGCTCCGTGGTTCCGTACTGCCTGGACGAGCTGGGCCGGCCGCTGATCCTGATCAGCCGCATCGCCCAGCACACGCATAATCTGCAAAAAGACCGGAAATGCTCGCTCTTTGTCGGCGAACGTGGCGCCGAAGATGTTCAAGCCGTTGGTCGACTGACTTACCTGGCTGAGGCGCAGCAGCTCGAAGACGAAGCCGCCATCGACGCTGCTTCCGAGCGTTATTACCGCTACTTCCCTGAGTCGCAGGGTTATCACCGGGCCCACGATTTCGATTTCTGGGTGCTCGAGCCTGTACGCCACCGTTACATCGGTGGTTTTGGCGCGATTCATTGGGTCAACGACCTGACCCTGGCCAACCCGTTCGCTGGCAAGGCCGAAGTGAGCATGGTCGAGCACATGAACGCCGATCACGCCAAGGCCATCGCTCATTACGTCGATCTGGCCGGGCTGCCGAAAAACGTGCCGGCGCAAATGGTCGGTATCGATACCGAAGGCATGCACCTGCGTATCGGTCAAAGCCTGTACTGGTTACCGTTTCAAGTGCCTTGTAATACGCCGACACAAGTCCGCGAAGCCTTGGTTTCTCTGGCCCACGCCGAGCATTGGCCGAAAAATGAAGTGGCCGACGCTTGAATTCACGAAACGGCGACGTCATCTAAGGTGAACTGGCAAGGCATTCTTGCGTTGAGGAACCATTTGATGCGCCCTTTTTTGTTGCTCTTTCTGCTGTTCCCGGTGTTGGAGCTGTTCGTATTCGTCAAGGTGGCAGGGTCCATCGGGTTTTTCCCGGCCCTGCTGCTGATCATTCTCGGCTCGATGTTCGGCGTGTTCGTGCTGCGCATCGCCGGCCTGGCCACGGCCCTGCGTGCCCGTGAAAGCCTGAGCCGCGGCGAGCTGCCGGCCCAGACCATGCTCGAAGGCCTGATGTTGGCATTGGCTGGCGGCCTGTTGATTCTTCCGGGTTTCATCAGCGATGTGATCGGCCTGTTCATGCTGCTGCCGTTCAGTCGTCGTCTGCTGGCCAATAAAATGCGCCAGCGCGCCGAAGAGCAGGCGATGCGTCAGCGGGCGTTCGCCGACGACCTCCAGGCCCGTGGCGGCCCAGTGCCTCGCGAGCCGCTGGGCCGCGAGCCCAACGTGATCGAAGGCGAGTTCGAACACCGCGATACCAAGTAATGCGCACATCGACACGGCACCTTCGGGTGCCGTGTTCGTTTGCGGGGCAGCGAACTGAAAATTTTTCGATCCCCGCCCTTGTAATAAGCTTATGTGCCCTTATGTAACGGTCACCGCAAGGTTTCTGGTGAACACGCCAGACAGACTTCCGCGGTTCGCTTGACGAGCCGCAACCGGCACCGCCGGCCTTTGTTAAACCCGCCGGGACTACACCGGCCGATGAAAACCACAATTAGGAGAGATCGACAATGAAGCTTCGTCCTCTGCATGACCGCGTCGTCATCCGTCGCAGCGAAGAAGAAAAGAAAACCGCTGGCGGTATCGTCCTGCCAGGTTCGGCTGCTGAAAAAGCCAACAGCGGCGAAATCCTCGCTGTCGGCACCGGCCGCGTACTGGAAAACGGTGAAGTGCGTGCACTGTCCGTGAAAGTGGGCGACAAGGTTGTGTTCGGTCCTTACTCCGGCAGCAACACTGTGAAAGTCGACGGCGAAGACCTGCTGGTAATGAGCGAGAACGAAATCCTCGCTGTTATCGAAGGCTGATACCCCCGTTCATTTTCCGCTACTACAAAGTATTTAAGGAATATCGATCATGGCTGCTAAAGAAGTTCTGTTTGGCGATTCCGCCCGCAAGAAAATGCTCAAAGGCGTCAACGTCCTGGCTGACGCGGTAAAAGCGACCCTGGGCCCGAAAGGCCGTAACGTGATCATCGAGAAGAGCTTCGGCGCTCCGACCATCACCAAGGACGGCGTTTCCGTCGCCAAAGAAATCGAACTCGAAGACCGTTTCGAAAACATGGGCGCGCAGCTGGTCAAAGACGTTGCCTCCCGTGCCAACGATGACGCTGGTGACGGTACTACCACCGCTACCGTTCTGGCTCAGTCGATCGTCAACGAAGGCCTGAAAGCCGTCGCTGCCGGCATGAACCCGATGGATCTGAAGCGCGGCATCGACAAGGCGACCATCGCCATCGTCAAAGAGCTGAAAAACCTGTCCAAGCCATGCGCTGACACCAAGGCCATCGCTCAGGTAGGTACCATCTCTGCCAACTCCGACAACTCCATCGGCGACATCATTGCCGAAGCCATGGAAAAAGTCGGTAAAGAAGGCGTGATCACCGTTGAAGAAGGCACTGGCCTGGAAAACGAACTGTCGGTTGTTGAAGGCATGCAGTTCGACCGTGGGTACCTGTCCCCGTACTTCGTCAACAAGCCGGAAACCATGGTTGCCGAGCTGGACAACCCGCTGGTTCTGCTGGTCGACAAAAAGATCTCGAACATCCGCGAAATGCTGCCAGTGCTGGAAGCCGTTGCCAAAGCCGGCCGTCCACTGCTGATCGTTTCCGAAGACGTTGAAGGCGAAGCCCTGGCGACTCTGGTCGTGAACAACATGCGTGGCATCGTTAAAGTCGCAGCCGTCAAGGCTCCAGGCTTCGGCGACCGCCGCAAGGCCATGCTGCAGGACATCGCCGTTCTGACCGGCGGTACCGTTATCTCCGAAGAGATCGGCCTGAGCCTGGAAGCAGCCACCCTGGAAAACCTGGGCAGCGCCAAGCGCGTGACCATCTCCAAGGAAAACACCATCATCGTTGACGGTGCTGGCGTAGCAGGCGACATCGAGTCCCGCATTGCTCAGATCCGTGCTCAGGTTGCCGAAACTTCCTCGGACTATGACCGTGAAAAACTGCAAGAGCGTCTGGCCAAGCTGTCCGGCGGCGTTGCAGTGATCAAGGTTGGCGCTGGTTCCGAAGTAGAAATGAAAGAGAAGAAAGCCCGCGTTGAAGACGCCCTGCACGCAACCCGTGCAGCCGTTGAAGAAGGCGTGGTACCTGGCGGTGGCGTTGCGCTGATCCGCGCTCTGGAAGCAATCCTCGACCTGAAAGGCGACAACGCCGACCAGGACGTGGGTATCGCCGTTCTGCGTCGTGCCATCGAAGCACCGCTGCGTCAGATCGCTGCCAACAGCGGTGACGAGCCAAGCGTTGTGGTCAACGAAGTCAAGAACGGCAAAGGTAACTTCGGTTACAACGCTGCGACTGGCGAGTACGGCGACATGATCGAAATGGGTATCCTGGATCCGACCAAGGTCACCCGTTCCGCGCTGCAAGCTGCATCGTCGATCGGCGGTCTGATCCTGACCACCGAAGCCGCTGTTGCTGATGCACCGAAGAAAGACGGCGGTGCTGGCGGCGGTATGCCAGACATGGGCGGTATGGGCGGCATGGGCGGTATGATGTAAGCCAGCCTTACCCTGTACGAAAAAACCCCGCCTGCGAAAGCAGGCGGGGTTTTTTATTGCCCGGATTTCAATGTTCACATCGATCCAATGTGGGAGCGGGCTTGCTCGCGAAGGCAGTGTGTCAGTCGACATAGATGCTGAATGACATTCCGCTTTCGCGAGCAAGCCCGCTCCCACAAGGAACTGCATAAATCCTGTGGGAGCGTGGCTTGCCCGCGATGACGTCAGGTCAGGCGCTGACCGGATCTGCCTTGACCGCTCGCTCAGTCTTCATCATCGGTCGATACAGAACGTAGTAATACGACCCCAAACAAATCAGCCAGCAGAACACCGCCGTCCACAGGTTGTGCGAGAAAAAGTGCGCGCCCTGCATCATCCGCCCGATGGAGAACACCGAGCCGAGGGCAAAGGCGAAGACAAACGCTGCGCGAGCCATGCGCGGGCGACGGTCACGCAGTACGAAAAACAGGGCAAACAGGGTGAAACCGGTGGCCGCATGGCCGCCGGGCCAGCAACGCCCCGGTTTATCGGTGTGCGGGCGAGGGCTCAACAGTTCGCTGTAGGTCTCGTGACCACCGAATTGCTCAAGGCTCCAGGGGCATTGCACCGCGGTCACCGCTTTCATGGGCGTGACAAAGGAAGTCGCCAGGCCCAGGGACAGCACCAGGCAACCCAGTTCGCGCTTGAGCGGTTTGAGCCTGGTCATGAAGAACGAAGCGATGAAGCCGAGGATGGCAAATACCGAGAAGGCGATGACCACTTGCTTGGCGCGGTCGTGCAGGATGTCCTCGAGGAAGTAACTGTGGCGTCCGATGAATTCCCCGGCGACCGGGTCGTAAAACAGCCTGGCCAGGTCCATGTCCAGACTGGTCAATTCGAGCAATACCAGAATGATCGCAGCTACGGCGGGGACTCCAAGGCACACGCGGAAATTGAGCGGACGACGGGCAGGGCGGGCAAGGGTCGAAACCATGCTAGTTCCTTGATCAGTGAAATGTTCTCAAATGCGCAGCCGCGCAGAGTTTGAACCCGATTCTGTCGCCAGCGTGTGAATCGCTGGTGAAAAACTCGTTAAGGCTGTAACCGGTCAATTTCCACGCTTTTGCACTTCACTCAGTCCTAGCCGTGAGCTGAACTTCGCCTTAAGCTGCGCGGGCCACGACGGCCGTTACTGTGGACGGAGAGATACCCATGCGAATTCTATTGGTTGAAGACAACCGCGATATCCTGGCCAATCTGGCCGATTACCTGGGGCTCAAAGGCTATACCGTGGATTGCGCTCAGGATGGTCTGTCTGGCCTGCATCTGGCGGCCACCGAGCATTACGATTTGATCGTGCTCGATATCATGCTGCCCGGCATCGATGGCTACACCCTGTGCAAACGCCTGCGCGAGGATGCCCGTCGCGAAACGCCGGTGATCATGCTCACGGCCCGCGATCAACTGGATGATCGTCTGCAAGGCTTCAAGTCCGGCGCCGATGACTACCTGATCAAACCGTTCGCCCTGTCGGAACTGGCAGCGCGTATCGAAGCGGTCATGCGCCGAACCCAGGGCGGCGGGCGGCGGACCTTGCAGGTCGGCGACCTGAGCTACGACCTCGACACCCTGGAAGTCACTCGCGAAGGCCGGTTGCTGAAACTCAACCCGGTCGGCCTGAAGTTGCTGGCCGTGTTGATGCAGAAAAGCCCTCATGTGTTGCGCCGTGAAATTCTTGAAGAAGCGCTCTGGGGTGATGACTGCCCGGACAGCGACAGCCTGCGCAGCCATGTCCACCAACTGCGCCAGGTGATCGACAAGCCGTTCGCCAAGCCATTGCTGCAAACCGTGCACGGTGTGGGGTATCGCTTGGCCGAGGGCCGTGATGGAGTTTAAGCAGAGCCTTGCTCAACGCATCATCATTGCCTTTGCGCTGATGAGCGCACTGGTGGCGGGTGCCTTTGCCATGGGCATCGTGGCGACCGTGCACCTGGTGGAGGAAAAACTGATTTCGGCCGGTCTGGGCGGCGATTTGCAGCGTCTGTTGCTGATGGACAATGTCACGGACTGGAGCCATCGCCCCGAACCGGACCAATTGTTCTACTTCAGCAACGGGCCTGGCGATTTCAGGTTGCCCAAGGATTTGCGGCACCTGGAGCCGGGTTTCCACGAAGTGTTCCGTGAAAACCTGTCGTACCACGCCATGGTCGAAATCGTCGACGGCCGACGTTATGTGCTGTTGCAGGACCAGAGCGACTTCGAAGAGCGTGAGCGGGTGCTGTTTGCCGTGGTGCTGGTGGGTTTCGTGCTGAGCCTGGCACTGGCGGTGTTTCTCGGCTGGGTGCTGGCACGCAAGGTCATGGCGCCGGTGGTGCGGCTGGCCCGCCAGGTACGCCATCGCGATCAGCTGTTGGGTTTGGCCCCGCCCTTGGCACCGGACTATGCCGCCGACGAAGTGGGCGAATTGGCCGTGGCCTTCGATGCCACTCTCGGGCGCTTGCGTCAGGCCCTGACCCGCGAGCGGTTATTCACCAGCGACGTCAGCCATGAATTACGTACGCCCCTGATGATCCTGGCCAGTTCCTGCGAATTGTTGCTGGAAAACCCAGGTCTCGATCAGCGCGGTCGCGCCCAGGTCGAGCGCATCGCCCGGGCCTGTGAAGAAATGCGTGAGCTGGTGCAAACCTTCCTGATGCTGGCCCGCGCCCAGCGCGAAAACGCCAGCATGTCGCCGCAGCAGTCCCTGGGCCAGGTAGCCGAGGGCCAGGTCTCTCTGTGGCGCGAGCCCATTGAAAGCAAAGGGTTAAAGCTGATTTTCGAGCCGGGCAACCCCGAGGCCAATGGCTACAATGCCACGCTCTTGCACGCAGTGATGGGTAACTTGCTGCGCAACGCCTTGCATTACACCGAACGGGGTTTCATCCGCCTGAGCCTGACGGGCACGGGATTTCTGGTCGAAGACAGCGGTGTGGGCATTCCCGAGGAAAAACGCGAGGCGATGTTCGAACCCTTCGTTCGGGGCACTGAAAAACGCGGGGAAGGCTTGGGCCTGGGGCTTTCACTGGTGCAGCGGATCTGTGAAAACCAGGGCTGGAATGTCAGCCTGACTACGATGGAGCCCAGTGGCTGCCGTTTTCAGGTGGAGCTGTCCCGAGCTTGATCTGTTGAGTCAGGCGTCCGGCAAACCCTGTCAATTTCGTAAAGCCCTGTAATACTTCCGGGTTTCCCATAACGATATTTTCACAAATGGATGACCAGTCGCCGACACTACAAAATATAAGGTAGCTGCTATCAGAAGTTCAGGAGACCTGATGATGGACGGCCCGATCAAGCTCGATTTTTCAGAAAAATATGACGATCAACACGCGCAACGCTATTTGCGCAAACACCAGGAAGGTATCGGCCGTCGATTGTCCCACTGGCGTGACGAACAACTGGCGCGCAAGGCGCTGGCCCTGGTTGGCGAGCCTGGTCTGGTCCTCGATTTGCCTTGTGGTGCAGGGCGTTTCTGGCCCTTGTTGGCGGAAAAATCCAACCGCGTGATCATCGGTGCCGATAACTCGCAGTCGATGCTGAAGATCGCAACCCAGGCGCAACCTGCCGACGTGGTGAAACGGGTACAACCCTTGCACACGTCTGCATTCGACATCGCCCTGCCGGACAACGCCGTCGACAGCATTTTTTGCATGCGCTTGCTCCACCACATCGGTGAAGCCAAGCATCGCATGGCTATCTTGCGTGAATTCGAGCGCGTTTCCCGTGACAGCGTGATCCTTTCGCTGTGGGTCGATGGCAATTTCAAGGCCTGGAAACGCAAGCGTTCGGAGAAAACCCGTGGGCAGGAAGGTTACCAAAACCGGTTTGTGTTACCGGTCGCTACCGTAGAAAAGGAGTTTGAGCAGGCGGGTTTCCGCATCCAGGAACAACTGGACTTTTTACCGCTCTATGCCATGTGGCGAGTTTACGTATTACGCAAGAGGTAACAGGATGGCAGTGCAGTATGCAGCAGAAACGGAAGTCGCTCCCCAGGACCGCTTCGATTACTTTTGGAATCAGCGCGGTGAATGGGTGGAAGAACCCAACGTCCGTCGCGGTGGGGAAAGCGGCGTTCAACGCCTGATGGGCAGTGATGGTCAGCTGCTCTATGTCAAGCGCCAGACCGGGCATATCCATCGTAGCTGGCAGCACCCTTTCGGTCGGCCTACGGTTATGCGCGAGCATGCCGCGTTCATCGGTGTGAACGAGCTTGGCGTACGGGTTCCGCAAATCGTTTTCTGCGGCGCACAGCGCGATCCTGTGCACAAATGGCGTGCCTTGCTGGTCACCAAGTCACTGGACGGCTTCGAGGAAATCGATCGCTGGTACGCCGGTGGCGGTCGCGAGCGTCATGGTGAAGCCATAAACGAACGAGTGCTCAAGGACCTGGCTGAAAACCTGGCTCGCATGCACAAGGGCCGCTGGCAGCACGGTTGCCTTTACGACAAGCACGTATTCGTTCGCGTGACCGGTGAGGGCGAGTCGGCCAAGGTCGAAGTTGCCCTGATCGATCTGGAGAAGTGCCGGAAGCGTTTGACCGCCTATCGCGCAGCTGTCCACGACATGAAGCAATTGCGTCGCCACTCGTCGTTCAGCGAGGCAGACTGGAAAAAGCTCGTCTATTTTTATGAGACGGCGTTTGGCAGCGCTATCAAGGGTTTATAGCGATGAAACTCGAAATTGCACGAGGTTTGTTTCTGGTAGGAGCCTTGGCAGTTGCATCGATCGCGATGGCAACCTGGGAGCAACCGCGCCCCCAGGTTCTCAGCTCGATAAGCGCAGAAGAACATTGTCCATTACCACGGGTTGCAAAGGCATCCGTGGCCACCCGACCCGATCATGACTTATTGTTGTTCATGTTCGGACTTTCTCAGGGATTGAGGCCACAAAGTTGAACCGATTGAAGCCCAAATGAAAGGCCTCGCTGATCGAGGCCTTTTTTATTGCCCGGAGCAAGCCTGCTTCCACAGGTTTTTCTGCATCAGGGTTTATCCGGTTTAGCCAGCAAGGTGTAGACACAAGGCAACACAAACAGGGTGAACAACGTCCCGATCGACATGCCCGTCGCGATGACCGTGCCGATGTCGAACCGGCTGACCGCGCCAGCACCGGTGGCGATGATCAATGGCACCATGCCGAACACCATCGCCGCCGTGGTCATCAAGACCGGACGCAGGCGGATGGCCGCCGCTTCCTCCACCGCCTCTCGTGCGGTCAGGCCCTTGTCCTTGCGTAGCTGGTTGGCAAACTCGACGATCAGAATGCCGTGCTTGCTGATCAGCCCGATCAAGGTCACCAGCCCGACCTGGGTGTAGATGTTCATGCTCGACCAGCCCAGGAACAGCGGAATCAATGCGCCGCAGATAGACAGCGGCACGGTGACCAGGATCACCAGCGGGTCGCGGAAGCTTTCGAACTGGGCCGCCAGCACCAGGAAAATGATCGCCAGTGCCAAGGCAAAAGTGACCCACAGGGCACTGCCTTCCTGAACGTACTGCCTTGATGCGCCGGCGTAGTCGAAGGCAAAGCCGGCGGGCGCCTCTTCCCGGGCGATCTGGCGCACGAGGTCGATGGCTTCCCCCATGCTCACCAGCGGCACGCCGGACAGGATGGCCGAGTTGAGTTGCTGGAACTGATTCAGCTGTCTCGGTCGAGCACGGTCGGTGACGGTGATCAGGGTCGACAACGCCAGCAGTTCGCCCTTGGTGTTTTTCACGTAGTAATTGTTCAGCCAGTCCGGATTGTCGCGGAACGGCCGCTCGACCTGGGCAATGACCTTGTAGCTGCGACCTTCAATGGTGAATCGGTTGATCTCGCCTTCACCCAGCAGGGTCGCCAGGGTTCCCCCCAGATCCTGCATGGAAACCCCCATCTGCGCGGCCTTGGCGCGGTCGATATCCACCACCACTTCCGGCTTGTCGAAGGCCAGGTCAACGTGGACAAACGCAAACTTGCCGGATTCCTTCGCACGTTTTTTTACCCGGTCGACCACCTGCAGCAGCAATTCGTAATCGTTGGCGGAGTTGATGACGAACTGGAACGGCACGCCTTCGCCGGTGCCCGGCAGTGACGGCAGGTTGAAGCCGAAAATCTGCAGCCCCGGGATCTTTTCCAGTTTGGCCTGCACCTCGGGCAGGATCGCCATTTGCGTGCGACTGCGATCGTCCCATGGCTTGAGCAGGAAACCGCCGATGCCCGATTGCACGCCGTTGAAGCCGTTGATCTGGAATGACGAGTAGTACTCGGGAAACGCCTTGAAGATCGAGACGAACTCGTCGGTGTAGGTGTTCAGGTAGTCGAGGTTGGTCGGTTGCGGGGCGTTGGCGATCATGAAAATGATGCCCTGGTCCTCATCCGGCGCCAGTTCCGACTTGGTGAATTTGAGAAGGACCGGAATCAGGCACAACACGATCACGGCGAACACCAGCACCACCGGGCGGGTATTGAGGGTGCCGTGAAGCAAGCTCTGGTAGCGGCGCTTGAGGCTTTCGAAAATCATGTCCAGGCGATGGGCCAGGCCGCTGGGATTCTCGTCGTGACGCAGCAGAAACGCGCACATCATCGGCGACAGGGTCAGGGCAACGATGCCGGAAATCACCACCGCGCCAGCCAGGGTCAGGGCGAACTCCTTGAACAGCGCCCCGGTCAGGCCGGTCAGGAAACCTATCGGTGCGTACACCGCCGCCAGGGTGATGGTCATCGAAACCACCGGCATGGCGATTTCCCGGGCGCCTTCAATGGCGGCCTCAAGCGGTGTCTTGCCTTCCTCGATGTGACGGTGAATGTTTTCCACCACCACGATGGCGTCATCCACCACCAGGCCGATGGCCAATACCATCGCCAGCAGGGTGAGCAGGTTGATCGAGTACCCCATCATCTGCATGAAGAACATCACGCCGATCATCGACAGGGGGATGGTCACCACCGGGATCACCACCGAGCGCAGGGCACCAAGGAACAGGAACACCACCACGATCACGATCAGCACCGCTTCGAACAGGGTTTTCACCACTTCGTCGATCGAGGCCTGGATGAACAGGGTGGCGTCGTAGGCGATTTCACCTTTCAGGTTCGGCGGTAGCTGGGCCTCCAGGTCCGGCATGATCTTGCGCACTTCCTTGATCACTTCCAGCGGGTTGGCGCCGGGAGTCCCCTTGATGCCGATGTACACCGAAGGGGTGCCACCGAACGAGCTGATGGTGTCGTAGTTTTCCGCACCCATTTCCACGCGCGCCACATCCCGCAGCAGCACCCGGCTGTCGCCATCGACCTTGAGCGGAATCGCCCCGAAGGCTTCGGCGGACTTGAGTTCGGTATTGGCGTTGATGCTGGTGACCACGTATTCGCCCTTCACCTCGCCGGCGGCAGAGAGGAAGTTGTACTGGCGCACCGCGTTGGTCACATCGCTGGCACTGAGGCCGAAACCCGCCAGCTTCATCGGGTCCAGCCACAAGCGCATGGCAAAGACCTGGTTACCGAGGATCTCGGCTTCGGCCATGCCGGGCAAGGTCGCCAGTTTCGGCTGGATCACCCGCGACAGGTAATCGGTAATCTGCGGGTTGCTCAATTCCTTGCTGAAGAAGCTCATGTACATCAGCACTGACGCATCGGCAGATTCTTTGCTCAGCACCGGGTCTTCAGCGTCCTGGGGCAGCTGGCTCTTGACCTCGTTGGCCTTGGCCAGCAGTTCGGTAAATAGACGGTCGCTGTTGGAGCCGACGCGCGCGTAGATCGAGATCACCGAGAAGTTCTGGCGACTGACCGAGGTCATGTAGTCGATGCCCTCGGCGCTGGCCAGGCTTTGCTGCATCGGTTGGGTGATATAGCCCTGGATGGTCTCGGCGTTGGCCCCCGGGTAGGCGGTGGTCACCGTGATCAGGGCGTTTTCCATTTGCGGGTACTGGCGCAGCGGCAGCTTGCTCCAGGCCTGGAAGCCCAGCAGGACTATCAACAGGCTGACTACCGTAGCGAGAACCGGACGACGGATGAACGGGTCGGTAAAAGCCATGGGGATTCCTTGATCAGTCCGCGCGTGGCGGGCTGTTCTGCCCGGCCAGGGTCTTGTCGTCGCTGATGGCAACGCGTGAGCCGTTATCCAGTTTGAGCTGGCCGGCGGTCACCACTTTCTCGCCGCTCTGCACGCCTTTGGTGATCATCACTTGCCCGTCGCGGCGTTCGCCGGTCTCGACAAAACGCCGCTCGGCGATCAGCACCGGTTGGCCCTTGTCGTCCTTTACCAGGCTGCCATCCTCGGCCTTCTTTGGTACGGCCACATACACCGAGTTGCCGTAGAGCGTGTAGGTAATCGCGCTTTCCGGCACCACGATGCGTGGCTGCGGGTCGGGCAGGAGCACCTGGAGGCTGGCGAACATGCCTGGAATCAACTTGCCATCGGGATTGGCGAGGGTGGCGCGGACCTGCACGTTACGGGTGCTGTTCTCGACCTTGGGGTTGATTGCACTGATGGTGCCGGGGTACTCCCGGGTCGGATACGCCGCGACAATGACCCGCACTGGCTGGCCGAGCGCAATCTTCGGCACCGACTGCTCGGGCACGAAAAAGTCGACATACAGGCTACTGAGGTCTTGCAGGGTGGCGATCATGGTGCCACTGGCCACATAGTCGCCGACGTCCACCTGACGAATGCCGATGGTGCCGCTGAAGGGCGCGACGATGCTTTTTTTGCCGAGCGCAGCCTTGAGTTGATTGACCGTGGCCTTGCTCTTTTTCAGCACCGCCGAAAGTCGGTCGAACTCGCCTTTGGAAATGGCCTGGCTGCCGACCAGTTGGCTGCCGCGACCGTAATCGAGCTGTGCCAGCCCGAGGTCGGCCTGAGCAGTTTCCAGCAGGGCACTTTCCACGGCGCTGTCGAGGCGCAGGAGTGGTTGACCGGCCTTGACCTTTTGCCCTGACTCGAACTGCAAATCGATGACGGTGCCATCGGTCTCCAGGCTCAGGTCCACGCCCTGCAATGCCTTGAGCGTGCCAACGGTAGGCAGGCGGGCTTGCCATGGGCGCTCGGTGGCGGTGGCCACGGCAACGCTGACGGCCGGTCTGGGCACAGAGAAGCCTTGAACCATCGTATAGATCGAGAAGGCTTTGTACGCGGCCAGGACCAGCACAATCAGTAGAACAACACCCAACATGATCAGCATGCGGCGACGCAGCATATCCAGTTCCTTGGAGAAAATCAGGTGAGACAGTGGGGGCACATTACCGGGAGTGTAGAGGGTAATCCAACTGCCGTTTTTACAGGTTGTGAGGTATTAGAGGGGTGAATGCCTGAAAAGATTCGCCGCCTCGGGTCGCGCCTGTGGGGTGTACGTCATCCCGATGCAGGCGCGGCCCAAGGCGGCGATTTTTTCAATGATTCAGGCCATCAGATGCAGATGGTTGTCCCAGAGCCCTGCGGGTAGCTCCAGCGGTTTTGCAACAAGGTTTGTCTGGCGGCAGTCGTAGTAGCGGCAGCGTCCCTGGCCCGAGGTCACGACAAAACCATCGGCCACGGCACCGACCCCGGCGCAATCGGGCAGTGGCGCGTCCAGGCGTACTTCACCGCTGTCCAGGTCCCAGATGAAAAAACGGTTGCCCCGCGGTGCCGTCAACGCCACCAGGCGCAAGTCGCTGTGTACCGCGACGCTGGCGGTGTAGTGCCCCATGGCCTGCAACTGGTGCTCAGGCAGCGGGAACGCGACGAAGGGCTGACCGGGCCGCTTGATCGCCAACAGCTCTGACGACTCGTGGGCCGCGCCCATGAACTGCTGGCTGGCGACGATGGTGCCGTCGTTGGCGATGGCCAGATGGCGCACGCTGTTCATCTGCTGGGCGAGGGTTTCCTTGCTCAGCAGGGTGCCGTCGCGGTGCATCAGGACCAGGCTCGGTTCCATGGCGTTGAGGTTCATCTCCACCCGGCTTTCGGCCTCGGTGCGAATCCCGCCGTTGGCCACCACCAGGGTTTCGCCATCGGGCATCCACGACACCTGGTGCGGACCGAGGCCGTGGGTGGAAATCTCACCGCTGTGCACCAGCCGTTCGCCTTCGAACTTATACACGCCGAGCAGGCCGCGACCCGGATCGGTGGTGTCGTTTTCGGTGGCGTACAGCCAGTCGCCGCTATGGTGAATGACCGCGTGTCCGTAGAAGTGCCGGTTCGGCTGTGACACCACGGTTTGCAGGAGCGCGCCGTCGCGCAGATCGATCAGGTAGCTCTCGGTGCCCGGACGGCGGGCGACGAACAGTGCAATCGGCAGTGTCGGGTGGTTGACGATGTCGTGGCATCGCTGGCCGACCCGGGTGGCGAACACCTGGGTGCCATCCAGTCGATAACCGACGGCGTAATGCTGGCCATCGGTATCGTCCCGTGCCGAAAGCAACAACGGACTCTTGTCCTTTTGCTTGAACAGCGTCCAGCCGCCCAGCGTCACTGCACCCAGCAGCAAACTACCTAATGTCAGAACCTGGCGTCGCAGCATGGAACCGGCCCTCATCAGTCACCGTCGTTGGCGTTGAAGCCCAGTTGGATGCCCAGTGCCTTGGCCAGATCAGCCTCGTGCAGGCGATGGACGACGTTGAGGCTGTCATACAGCTCGTTGAGTTGTTGGCGGCCGGCTTCGTCATTGAGCATGTCGGTCAGCGAGCGCTGGTTGCCGGCGAACAGTTTCAGCGAGGCGGCATAGGCCGCATCGATCTTGTCGGCCAACGGCTTCTGCTCGCTCGGCAACAGGCCGCGCAGGCCTTTGTTATCCACACCTTCCCAGACGGTCCTGGCAGCCGCGAGGCTGGCTTCGAGGCTGGTCAGGGACGCCTGGCTGCGCCATGCATCGGCCTGGAACGGTTGCGGCACGCCCTTGCTCTGGCGGCCCATCGGCGTGCCGAGTTTTTTCTTCAGGGTGTCGATGGCCGTGACTTGCACGCGCAGCAGATCGGCGATCGCTTCGTGGGAGTCTGCATAGCGCTGGTTCGGGAATTTGCTCATTTGCGCGAGCATGCCGTCGGTGTTGTTCCAGGTTTGCAGAATCTCTTCGGCCAACTGCTTCTGGCGTTCACCGATGGCGATCAGCAGCGGGCAGTATTTGCTCTTCTGCTCAGCGTTGGCCACGTCAGGCTTGCTGTCGAACAGAATGTATTCGTAGGCCGAGAGCCCCTGTACCACAACGCTGGACTTGGCCAGGGCGGCGGCATCGATTTGCGGCTGGGCGGTGACCAGTTGCTCGACCTGACGGCCGACCAGGTTTTTCTTGTCCGGCCAGAACTGTACTTGCCACGAACGGTTGCCTTCGGCCAGCGGCCCGATCAGCAATGGTTGCAGCTCGGCCCAGGCTTTTTGCGCATGCAGGAAGTCGGCACGGGCGGTTTCCAGGTTTTCCTTGCCTTCGCAGTAGGCGAGGGCGCTGACCGCCAATTGACGGTCGGCTTCAACCCAGCGGGTGTAGGTCGGCAGGATCACCGACTTGGCGATGGCCGCCGACGTGACCGCTTGCGGGTCCTGGGGCGAGCAGGCGCCCAGGGCGAGGGCGGCAAGGCTGGTGAACAACAGTTTGGGACGGAACATGTCGGGCTCCCGCGAGTGGAATGCGTGTTAAAGGGAATTCAGGAACGCCAGCAACGCAGCGCGTTGCTCGGCATTGAAAGACAAAACCTGTTGCTGCGCCGCAGTCGCCTCGCCGCCATGCCAGAGCACGGCTTCGAGCAGGTTGCGGGCGCGGCCGTCGTGCAGGAACTGGGTGTGACCGCTGACCGCCTGTGTCAGGCCGATGCCCCACAACGGTGGGGTACGCCATTGACGGCCGCTGGCCTGGAATTCGCTACGGTTGTCGGCCAGGCCGTCGCCCATGTCATGCAACAGCAGATCGCTGTACGGGCGAATCACTTGATTGGCCAGTTCAGGTTCGGCGGCATTCGCGGCGGTGGTGTATTTCGGTGTGTGACAGGACTGGCAACCGGCCTGATAAAACAGGGTCTTGCCGGCCAGCACTTCAGGTGCGCTGACGTCACGGCGGGCCGGTACGGCGAGGTTTCGGCTGTAGAACAGCACCAGGCGCAGGATGTTGTCGCTGACTTCCGGCTCGCCATTGGGGCCGTTGCCACTGGGTGCCTGTTTGCAGGCCGTTTGCGCGTCCGTGCAGTCATCAAAGGGTCTCAGGCTGGTCGTGAGCCCCATATCCCCCGAAAACGCGTGGACATTCTGTTGATTGAGGTTCGGTTGTCCGGCTTTCCAGCCAAATCGCCCCAGGACGGTCTTTTGCTGGACGTCATCCCAGACCCGGTTCGGTTGGCCGCTGATGCCGTTGTTCGCCTTGGCCTGTGCCTCGGCGTTAGCCAGGATTGCCTCGTCGGGGATCGCTTCGAGCAGGCCCAGGCCAATCATTGGCGGCGCCACGCGGGCCGAGAAACGGGTGTCGGGGTGCATCGGGCCGTAGCCCAGCTGGGTGATGTTCAGGCTCGGTTTGCGCAACTCGACTTCGGTGCCGTCCTTGAAGCGAACCAGCACGGCGGTGTAATCGACCCGTACTTTGCCTTCGGGGGTCACACCGGGGACGGACATGTCCTGGAACTGGCCGCCGTAGACGGGCTCCGGTACCACGCCGAGCTGTTCGATGACCTTGGCATACGCCGGGGCGTCGGGAATCGACAGGCGTACCAGCATCGACACGGCGTTCACATCGTCGGGAGTCGGCGGATGGCCACGGCCGTCCTTGATGTGGCAACCCTGGCAGGCATTGGTGTTGAACAGTGGACCGAGGCCATCGCGAGCGGTCGTCGTCGACGGGGCGATCACCCAAGGGCTGCGGAAGAAACTGTTGCCGACGCTGAAATCCACGCGCCGTGACGGCGGCAGGTTCGCCGAGGGCATGGAAAACGCATTCTGATCGGTCTTGCGCACCGTCGCACTACCGCCGGAGCGGGCCTCACCGGGCTCAGCCTGGGTGAATTTCGGGGCGTCATCGCAGGCACTCAGGCCCAGGGCCAGAAACAGTGCGGACAAGCGAAGAGGCAGCGAGGGCATCAGACATCCTGCAAGACGAGCAAAACAAGGGCGCAAAGTCTAACAGGGGATGGGAATTTGAATAAGAGGAATTATCGTTTGCTTGATGTGGAGCAGGTAATTTGGCTGACCCATAACCCTGTGGGAGCGGGCTTGCTCGCGAAGACGGCGTCACATTCAACAATTGTGGTGACTGACACACCGCTTTCGCGAGCAAGCCCGCTCCCACAATGGACTGTGTAGGGCAGATATGAAAAAGGCGACCCGAAGGTCGCCTTATTACTCACTCAGCCAGCATTGATCAGAATTCGTGATCAGCGTTGTCCGGGTTCAGGTCGTTGATGCCCAGTTTGCCAGCGGCGGCTTCGATCGAACCGGTCTGCTTGACCAGGGAAGCGATGGCGTCACGGACGATCTGGTTGCCCGCGGTGTTGCCGGCAGCGATCAACTGGTCGTAGTGCTCACCCTTGTTGGCGTGGTCGACCATGACCTGAAGCTTGGCTTCGGTGGCGGCCAGGTCATCTTTGAGCGCGGTGTCGGCAGCCGGATCGGCCTTGGCCACCAGGGACGACAGGCTGGCGCCGGTCATTTTGGTGCCGTCGACGCGAGTGTATTCACCCAGGTACACGTTACGAATGCCCTTGGCATCGTAGAAGTGCGAGTTGTGGGTGTTGTCGCTGAAGCAATCCTGTTCGTCTTCCGGGGAGTTGGCTTCCAGGGAAACCTTCATGCGCTCGCCCGCCAGTTCGCCCAGGGACAGGCTGCCCATGCCGAACAGCATTTTGCGCAGGCCGGTTTCAGCCGGTTCTGCTTCCAGGGTGGCGCGGTAGTTGTCGGCCACGTTCGGCTTCCAGTTACCGACCATTTCTTCCAGGTCGCTGACCAGCAGCTGAGTCACAGACTTCAGGTAGGCACGACGACGATCGTTGTGACCGCCGGTAGCGCCTTTGCCTTCCAGGTAGTCCGAGGCCGGACGGTTGCCGGCGCCAGGGCCGGTACCGTTCAGGTCCTGGCCCCAGAGCAGGAATTCGATGGCGTGGTAGCCGGTGGCAACGTTGGCCTCGGAGCCGCCCAGCTCGTTCAGGCTGGCGAGTTTTGCCGGGGTGATGTCTTTGACATCGACCTTGTCTTCGCCGATCTGCACTTGAGTGTTGGCGATGATGTTGGCAGTGGCACCCGGGTTGCCCAGGGCGTGTTCGTAGGATTTGTCGACGTAGTCGATCAGGCCTTCGTCCAGCGGCCAGGCGTTCAGCTGACCTTCCCAGTCGTCAACGATGGTGTTGCCGAAGCGGAACACTTCGCTCTGCAGGTAAGGCACGCGTGCGGCAACCCAGGCAGCCTTGGCGGCTTTCAGAGTGTCGGCGTTCGGCTTGGCGAGGAAGGCATCTACGGCGGTTTGCAGGGTCTTCGCGGTGGATTCGGCATCGCTGTAAACGGCGAAAACGATGTCGGCATAATGGGCGACAACGGCCTTGGCGGCGGCTTCGTCGACTTTACCGGCAGCGGCAGGCGCAGCGGCTGGAGCAGCCGGGGCAGCGGCAGTGCTGGCAGCTGGCGCGGCAGCTTTTTCCTGGTCTTTACCTTCGCCACAACCGGCGAGGGAAATAGCGATGGCCAACAGACTGGCGGTAGCCAGAGGCATACGAATCATGGCGAACATCCTGCTTCGATAGGGGTGGAGTCGTGCTATGCACACGCAAAACTGCGACATAATGCAAATCTTTCGCATTATGTGTAAAGGGTTGTACCTGTAAATATTTCTTATTCACTGTAGGAGCGAGCTTGCTCGCGATGGACTTTAACGATGACGCGTTCATTCTGAATGAGCGTGTTGCTCTCAGGTTCATCGCAAGCAAGCTCGCTCCTACAGGACCACGGGATTTACAAAATAGCGGCGTTGCTGCGTTGGGCCTGCTTCAGGTAAACGCCGAGTTCCCGTGCCGGCAACGGCTTGCTGTAGTGATAGCCCTGACCTTCGTGGCAGCCTTCGGAGATGATGTAGGCCTCTTGCTCGGCGGTTTCCACGCCTTCGGCAATCACCTGCATGCCCAGGCTCTTGCCCAGCTGGATGATGGCGCGAACGATGGTCGCATCGTCGTCGTCATCGAGCAGGTCTTGAACGAAGCTCTTGTCGATCTTGATCTTGTCCAGCGGCAGGCTCTTGAGATAACTCAAGGACGAATAGCCGGTTCCGAAGTCGTCGATGGCGATCAGCGCGCCGGAGCGGCGCAGGCTGAGCAAATGCTGGGCCGCGGTGCTGATGTCTTCCATCAGGCCGGTTTCGGTGACTTCCAGTTCCAGGCTGCGCGGCGGCAGGCGGTACATCTGCAGCAGGTTGTTGACCACCCGTGGCAGTTCGGCGTGGTGCAATTGAACCGTAGACAGGTTCACCGCCATGCGCAGGTCGGAGAAGCCCTGGTCATGCCACTCGCGCAGTTGTTTGCAGGCTTGGTCCAGCACCCATTCGCCGATGGCAATGATGGTGCCGTTCTGTTCGGCCAGCGGAATGAACAGGTCTGGCGGCACCATACCGTGCTCGGGGTGTTGCCAGCGAATCAGGGCTTCGACGCCCACCACGCGGTTGTCGCGGTAGCTGATCTGCGGCTGGTAGACGAGGTAGAACTGATTGCGGATCAGGGCATCGCGCAGGTCTTTTTCCAGCTCGCGGCGGCGGCGCATTTCGGTGTCGACGCTGGCGATATAGAACTGATAGCGGTTGCGCGAACGGGTCTTGGCCAGCGTCATGGTCTGCTCGGCCTTTTGCAGCAACTTCTCGGTGCTGTTGCCGTCCTCGGGGAACAGGGTGATGCCGATGGTGGCGCGCAGGCGGATTTCCTGATGGTCGAGGGCAAACGCCGCCTCCAGGTCATCGAGAATGCTTTGCGCCAGCTCGGCGGCTTCGTAGGGCTGCTCGATGTCGGCCTGGACCAGGGCGAACTGGTCGCCACCGAGGCGGGCGAGGGCGCCCAGGCGACCGCTATGACCGCGCAGGCGATCGGCCAGGGCCAGCAACAACTGGTCGCCGGTCTGATAGCTGAACTGCTCGTTGATGCCCTTGAAGTCATCCAGGCCGACACACAACACGGCGACCCGGCGCTGTAATTTGCCGGCGTCGACGAGGATCTTGTCCAGTTGCTGCTGCAATTGCTGCCGGTTCGGCAGCCCCGTCAGGAAGTCGTACTGGGACATGCGCACCAGGCTGTTTTCCGCTTCGTGGCGCAGATGGGTATTGCGTTCGATGGACTCGAGCAACTGGTTGGCGGTGTTGATCCAGATGCCCAGTTCGTTGTTCTCGTGCCCCTTGAGCAGCGGAATCTTGTGTTCGCTGGGACGATCCGGATTGATTTCCGTGAGGTGCTCGATGATCCGCGACAGCGGCTTGGTCAGCAACCAGTGGTAGACCAGATACAACACCAGCCCCATGGCGAGCGCGCGCAGTACGCCGGAAATGAAGATGATCACCGAGCTGACAATGAACTCTTGGCCGTAGGTGGCGGTATCGAGGGTGATGCTCAGGTCGCCGTAATACTCGCTGTAGGGCCCGCGACCGACCAGTTGGGTGGTGAAGGTGCGTTCCTTGCCAAGAATCAGGTCGGTCAGCCAGCGACTGTTGGAGTGCTGCAATTCACGGTTTTTTTGCGCGAGCATGGCTTCGTTGGGATGGCCGATGGAGGCCTGGCGTACGGCGGCGTCCTGAAACAGGCCTTCGATCACTTGCATGCCCATTTCCCGGTCCAGGCTGTAGACGGCCTGGGTCGAGGGGTCGCGAAACATGTCGAGGATGCGCTCGGCATCGCTGGCGACGGCCTGGCGTGTTTTATAGGCATCGAACACAATCTGCGCGCAGCTCAAGACCACGCCGACGATCAATGCCGACAGGAGCACGACCCGGAGCAACTTCACCGACAAGCTGTTCTTGAGATCCAGCTTCAAAGGGTTATTCCTTGTTCCGTGCGGGTGGCATCAAGTTGCCATGAGTATTGGCAATCCTGTGATGGCAGTCAAAGGGACAATCATCCCTGGGGGATTTTGCCTTCAGCTTGGCCGATTTGCAGTTGTCTTGACGAGTTAGCCTATTAGCACTGTGTCGGTTGTCGAGTCCTTCAACTTGAGGGGCGGGGGTGGAGATATTTTCCTTTTGTTGATGTTAGTCGTCCGCGGCGGGGGAGCAAGGGCCAGGGGGGTTGTTTCATCGACGGAAAATGCCTTGGATTCTGTAGGTTGTTTTGGAGTTTTGACGGAGTACATATCCATTTCTTCGGTAACGGCGGCTGGCGGTTTCGCCCTTACGGCGAGTCCCTTTGGCAAACGCCCCAAAGGAACCAAAGGTCTCGCCCCTTACGTACGGCCCCTCGCCTATGCTCGGGGTTCCTTCGCTGCGGCATTCATCCGGGGGCATTGCCCTCCGGTCGGCTTCGCTTCGACCTACATGCAATGAGTTCGACTGCGTCGAACGGCGCTGCGCGCCAATCCCCGGATAAACACCTCCACTCAGCCTTCCGAGGGGGCGGGTGGATCAAGATCAAAAGCTGCAGGCGAGCTAACGCTCGACCTGATGAGTGGTGAGGAGCGTCTGTGTACGCCGGCCTGCCTTTGCTCTTCTGTGGGAGCGAGCTTGCTCGCGATGGCGGCCTGACAGCCGACCAATCTCCCACGCCTCTAAGCTGATCGTTCCCACGCCCCCGCGTGGGAATGCTGCCAGAGACGCTCCGCGTTACGTTTTTGCGAGTTAGTGCGGTGTAGGAAAGCGCCAGAAGTTTCCCACGCAGTTTTCAGGTTGCCCGTCGGAAGCGGGCTGAATAGCCTTTGGCTGTCGCTGAACACTCAGCGATCGGGTGTGAGAACCCGGCAAGTCATAGTCATCCAGTGCCAGTATCCGCATAATTGCCGCCAGCTTATTCGCTGACTGTAAATGCGTTATGGCGGCTGTGTGCGGGCAGACTTTTGTCTGGCCGGGTGCCTATGACCGGTTTTCTCACCTCGCACATAGCTGCCACCTCTTTGCCGTGTGAGAACGGCAATGGGTGGCACCCACCGCATAGGAATATTTCAGTGGATAAGTTAATCCCCGATCCGCCCTTAAATACTGTCAAACCCTACACCCCCAACACCATGTTCATGATCGTCCCGAACATGGATACCGAATCCCTGCTGGCCCACGCTTGTGAGTCATTGGCTTCGGCCAACGTCATGGCGAGTGATTTCGCCACCTTCCTGACCGGCTCTCAGCGCAACACGGCGTTGGCCATTGCGCAGATCATCATGCTGGCGGAGCTGGCGGTGAATCGTGCGTTGGATAACGTCGATCCACGGTAGTTGGCAGGCTGACCGCGTTATCGTTCTTCGCGAGCAAGCCCGCTCCCACTGGCTCGGTGATGACCTGTGGGAGCGGGCTTGCTCGCGAAGGCGGCGGAACGATCGCCACCGTCCCGTTGCTCATATCCTTCCATAAAAAAACCCGGCATAAGCCGGGTTCTTTTGACTGGCGTCGAGCTTAAGCAGTGAAGGTTTTGCCTTCGAACTGCTCAGCCACGAATTTCCAGTTGACCAGGTTCCAGAACGCTTCGACGTACTTCGGACGCAGGTTGCGGTAGTCGATGTAGTAAGCGTGTTCCCAGACGTCGCAGGTCAGCAGCGGGGTGTCGCCGTTGGTCAGCGGGTTGCCGGCGCCGATGGTGCTGGCCAGGGCCAGGGAACCGTCAGCCTTCTTCACCAGCCAGCCCCAGCCGGAACCGAAGGTGCCGATGGAAGTCTTGCTGAACTCTTCCTTGAACTTGTCGAACGAACCGAAGGCCGCGTTGATGGCTTCAGCCAGTGCGCCGGTTGGTTGACCGCCGGCGTTTGGCGCCAGGCAGTTCCAGTAGAAAGTGTGGTTCCAGACCTGAGCGGCGTTGTTGAAGATACCGCCCGAGGAAGTCTTGACGATTTCTTCCAGGGTCTTGCCTTCGAACTCGGTGCCTGGCACCAGGTTGTTCAGGTTCACGACGTAGGTGTTGTGGTGCTTGTCGTGGTGGAACTCCAGGGTTTCCTTGGAGATGTGCGGCTGCAGGGCATCGTGTGCGTACGGCAGTGGCGGCAATTCGAAAGCCATGATGATTCTCCTAATCAGGTCAGTTGCGGTGAGCGCAAGGCCGATCACGGGCGGCCAGACAAGCGCCGGGGAGTTTGTACTCTTTGCGGCGCAGGGAGTCGGATCATAGCACCGGGGGGGCGGCATAACCACGCAACAACTGTGTGGAATAGAGGTTCCGCCAATCAGCTGGCCACGATCAACTGCAGTGCTACGGCAAACATCATCACCGCCACCAACAGATCGAGAATTCGCCAGGTGCTGGGGCGGGCGAGCCACGGTGCCAGCCACGCCGCACCGAGGGCCAGGGTGAAAAACCACAGCAGCGAGGCACTGGCCGCACCCACGACATAGGCGCCTGGCTCGGTTTGTTGGGCACCCAGGGAGCCGATCAGCAAAACGGTGTCCAGATAGACGTGCGGGTTGAGCAAGGTCACTGCCAGCGCGCTGAGCATCACCGCCCGCAGCGAGCGCACGGTCTGGCCTTCGCCCTGCTCAAGGCTCTGCTTCGAGAAGGCCCGGCGCAGCGCCTGGCTGCCGTACCACAACAGGAACGCTGCACCGCCCCAACGAGCGATGGCCAGCAGCGTCGGGTTCTGCGCCAGTACCGTCGCCAGGCCAAATACCCCGGCGGCCACCAACAGGGCGTCGCAGGCCACGCAGAGCGCCGCCACCGGCAGGTGATGTTCACGCCGCAGGCTTTGCGCCAGGACAAACGCATTCTGGGTGCCGATCGCCATGATCAGGCCGAAGGCCACGAGCAGGCCGTTCACATAACTTTGCCACATGATTTTTTACTCCGCGTTGGCTGCCAGATCCCGCAGCACTTGCAGGGCACGGTCGGCGTCGGCCTGGCCGACAAACAGATGGTCGTGGTAGTAGCCGGCAATCACGTTGCAGCTGATTCCGGCCTGGCTCAATGCCGTGGCGAACGCGGCGGTCAGGCCGACGGCTTCGAGGGCCGAATGTACGTTCAAGGTGATCCAGGCGGCGATGTAGTCGAAGCTGAACCCGGCCTTTACGGCACGGGAACGTTCGAGAATCACGGTCAGGCCTTCCTGCTCGCGAAAGCTGCCGACAATTTCCAGCTCCGTAGGCAACTTGCCGTCGCGCAGGGTGCAGAACACGTATTCGCCGGCATTGAGTTGCGGGCTCATGCTGCGCAGCAGCGTTGCCAATGAAGTTTCGCCAGCCATGTGGGTGATCCTTGTTCAAGAGTTCTTGCTGGTCATTGTCCTTGTGAAGGTTGTATAAGAAAAACCAATCTTGCTGATCGCTCATTAGGAAAACTGATGTTCGACTATAAATTGCTTTCTGCCCTCGCCGCCGTGGTCGAACAGGCCGGTTTTGAACGGGCGGCCCAGGTGCTGGGCCTGTCGCAATCGGCGATTTCCCAGCGCATCAAGCTGCTGGAAGCGCGGGTTGGTCAGCCTGTGCTGGTGCGGGCCACGCCGCCAACGCCGACGGAAATCGGTCGGCGGTTGCTCAACCATGTGCAGCAGGTGCGATTGCTTGAACGGGATCTGCAAAGCCTGGTGCCGGCGCTGGATGAAGAGGGTCTGCCGGAACGCCTGCGGATCGCCCTGAACGCCGACAGCCTGGCCACCTGGTGGGCGCAGGCCGTGGGGGCGTTTTGTGCCGAACAGCATCTGCTGATGGATCTGGTGGTCGAAGACCAGACCGTCGGCCTCAAGCGCATGCGTGCCGGTGAAGTGGCGGCCTGTGTCTGCGCCAGCGAGCGGCCGGTGGCGGGGGCGCGCAGCGTGTTGCTAGGGGCGATGCGTTACCGGGCACTGGCCAGTCCCGCCTTCATTGCCCGGCATTTTCCACAAGGCGTACGCGCCGATCAGTTGGCCCGAACCCCGGCGCTGGTGTTTGGCCCGGACGATTTCCTGCAGCATCGCTACCTTGCGTCCCTCGGCGTCGAGGGCGGCTTCGAACACCATTTATGCCCGTCTTCCGAAGGTTTCATTCGTCTGACGGAAGCCGGGCTGGGCTGGGGGCTGGTTCCGGAACTGCAGGTGCGCGAGCAACTTGAAAGGGGGGTATTGAAGGAGTTGCTGCCAGATAAGCCGATCGATGTGCCGCTGTACTGGCATCATTGGCGTAATGGCGGCCAGTTGCTGGGGCTGCTCACCGATCAATTGGTCAGTGCATCAAAGCAATGGCTGGTGCCCTTGGACTGACGCGCAGCGTCAAGACCTCACGTAATACGCAAAGCGAAATATTCGGAGCAATTCATGAAGATTCTGGTTACCGGCGCAAGCGGCTTCATCGGCGGGCGCTTTGCGCGTTTTGCCCTGGAGCAGGGCCTGGACGTGCGGGTCAACGGTCGCCGGGCCGAGAGTGTGGAGCATCTGGTACGCCGCGGAGCCGAGTTTATCCAGGGCGACTTGAGCGACCCGGAACTGGCGCGCGAGCTGTGTTCGGACGTCGAGGCCGTGGTGCATTGCGCCGGTGCCGTCGGTTTGTGGGGACGTTATCAGGACTTCCATCAGGGCAACGTCCAGGTCACCGAGAACGTGGTCGAAGCCTGCCTCAAGCAACGGGTTCGGCGGCTGGTGCATTTGTCGTCGCCGTCGATCTACTTCGATGGACGCGATCACCTGGGCCTGACCGAAGAACAAGTGCCCAAGCGCTTCAAGCACCCTTTCGCCGCCACCAAGTACCTGGCCGAGCAAAAAGTCTTCGGCGCCCAGGAGTTCGGCCTCGAAACCCTGGCCCTGCGCCCGCGCTTCGTCACCGGGGCCGGCGACATGAGCATCTTCCCGCGCCTGTTGAACATGCAGCGCAAGGGGCGCCTGGCAATCATCGGCAACGGTCTGAACAAAGTTGATTTCACCAGCGTGCAAAACCTCAACGAGGCGTTGCTCAGCAGTTTGCTGGCCAGTGGTTCTGCGTTGGGCAAGGCTTACAACATCAGCAACGGCACGCCGGTTCCGTTGTGGGACGTGGTCAATTACGTCATGCGCAACATGGAAGTCCCACAGGTCACCCGCTACCGTTCCTACGGCCTGGCCTACAGCGTGGCCGCGCTCAACGAGGGCGTGTGCAAGTTGTGGCCGGGGCGCCCCGAGCCGACGCTGTCGCGTCTGGGCATGCAGGTCATGAACAAAAATTTCACCCTGGACATCAGCCGCGCCCGGCACTATCTGGATTACGATCCCAAGGTCAGCCTCTGGACGGCGCTCGATGAATTCTGTGGCTGGTGGAAGGCCCAGGCTATTCGATGATGTCAGGACAACGACCCCTTACTGAACCGGATACGGGACTTCAGGGTCAATGGTTACGGCTGTGGGGTTTATACTGCGCGGCATAAAGCCATCATGTGTTTCACTAAGGTTTATTCAATGTCCATGCGTAACGATGCCAACGACGACTTCGACGATGTACCGAGCTTGCGTGCAGACGTTCTCGATGACGATTTTCCGCCCACTGCCCGCACGGTCGTGCATTCGCGCCCGGCGCCAGTGGTGAAGGTCAAGGCGGCGAGCACCGGCCCCCTGTGGGCGTTGGTCGGGGCGCTGATCTTTGCGTTCGCGGGCCTGGCCTGGTGGAGCTTCCAGCAGATCTCCCTGATGGAACAGCAACTGGTGGCGACCCAGGAAAGCTTCGCGCGGATCAGTGAGGAAGCGGCAGGGCGCTTGCAGGATATTTCCGGAAAGGTTGTTGCCAGCCAGACCAATGTCACCACTGACAGCGAGGCCTTGAAACTGCAAATCCGCCAGCTGGAAAGCAAGCTCCAGGACCAGAGCGCCCAGCAGCAAGGTGTTGCCGGCCAGGCCTCGGACCTGGACAAGCGGCTGGCACAGATGACCGCGCAAACCAGCGAACTGGACAAGCGTCTGGTGCAGTTGACTGCCCAGGACACCGAACATCAGACGGTCAACACGCAGTTGCAGGCCCAGGTCAAAGCCTTGAGCGCTGAATTGGCCGCCCTGAAAAGTGCCCCGTCGGACGCCGAAAAACTCGATGCACAGCTCAAAAGCCTGGGCGCCGATATTGTCTCGCTGAAAAAGCAAGGCAACCCGAGCGCAGCCATCGAACGTCTTGAGCAAGACATGATTGTGCTCAAAAGCGAACAGGACAACCGCCCGGCCGCCGCGCAGGGTTCGACCAATACGGCCGAGTTCGATGCCTTCCGCAGTCAGGTCACCCGCAACATCAATACCCTTCAGGCGCAGATCCAGAACTTGCAGCAGCAACTGCGCGCCCGGCAGTAATTGACTGCTTCAGGAAGATCCGGAGGATCCTGATATCCATGCATCCCCCCATTGCCGTCTACGCTCTTCAAACACCACCAGGAACGAGGGATGCGCAATGGGGTTTCTGCATAGGTTCGCCTTGCTGTGCGGCATGTTTTTGTTGTGCCTGGGCCAGGTGCAAGCCGCCGGGACGGAAAAGGACGACAGCAAGGCGGCCATCGCCCTGCTGGAAAAAGCCCTGGCCTACTACCACGAGAATGGCGACAAGGCCTTTGCGGCGTTCAGCCGTCAGGGTGAGTTTGTCGACAAGGACCGTTATGTCTTTGTGCTCGACACCAAGGGCGTGATGCTCGCCAGCGGCGGGCCGTCGTCGGCATTGATTGGTCGGGACGTGTCGGAAGTGCTTGGGCCGGATTTGCAGAAAACCTTCAAGGACGCCCTGAAAGTACCGGAAGGCAATGGCATTCAGCAGGCGGAATATCGCTGGCAGAACTGGAGCGACGGCAAGGTCGAGCGCAAGCATGTCTACTACCAGCGCATCGGCCAGCGGATTCTGGCGGTCGGTTATTACCTGCCACGGGCTTCCGCCGAACAGGCCATGGCCTTGCTGAACAAAGCAGCAACCGATCTGGCCAAGGACGAAAAGGGCACCCTGACGGCGATCAATTCCCTCAAGGGCGGCTACCTGCAGGATGACCTGTACGTATTTGTCGTCGACCTGGACACCCAACGTTACGTGGCCCACGGCACCAATCTGCGGCTGATCAATACCGACTTCAGCAAGGTCCTGGACCCGGAAGGCAAACCGGTGGGCGAGCCGATTCTGGCGTTGATGGCCCAGCAGGATGATGGCGAATACGAATACCGCTGGAAAAACCCGGTGACCGGCAAGGTCGAGAACAAACATGCCTACCTGAAAAAGGTCGGGCATTTTCTGGTGGCTGTCGGGTATTACAGCCCTTGAATGGTAGTGACTGTTAAACCGTCTTCGCGAGCAAGCCCGCTCCCACAGTTGACTGCGTACTCATGAACAACTCAGTCTAATGTGGGAGCGGGCTTGCTCGCGAATACAGGCGACGCGGTCTGCCTAGCGAACCTTATCCTCCCGCCCGCGCAACAACATGTTCGGCATGGCAATCGCCGCCGCCAGCCCCAGCAACGACACCACCGCACTGACCGTCAGCAAGTGCCGGAACGTCAGCAACAACTCGCCACGCAAGGCGTTCTGCGCGTCCCCCGGTGCTGCATTCAACCCGTCCAGCAACACATTCCCCGAGCTGCCTTCGGCAATCAGCGACGAACCGGCCAGGTGCGCGAAACTCGAATCCTGCAATAACGCCAACAGCAGCGCCGACATCAACGCCACACCCACGGCACCACCCAGCGAACGGAACAGATTGGTAGTGCTGGTGGCCACGCCGATGTCTCGCTGCTCCACCGAGTTCTGCGTGCCGACCAATGACGTCGGGAACTGCATGCCGGAGGCAATCCCGCAGAGCAGCATGAACAGACTGCTGACGACGAACGCCTGCGGCGGGCTGAATGCCATGCCGATAATCGAGACAGGCATCAGCGCTGCACCGGCAAGGATCATCGGTTTGTAGCGCCCGGTCACCGAGGTGCGGCGGCCGGCGAAATACGCGCCAATCGGCAAGCCCATGGCCAGGGGCAGCAGGTGCAGGGCGGCGCTGTCGGCACCGGCGCCGGTGACGCTCTGAAAGCGCAGCGGCATCAATACGATCAGCGAGATGGCCTGGAAACTGGTGAAGAAAATCGTGCACCAGCACAGGATCGCGTTGCGGTTGGCGAACAGATGCATGGGCAACAACGGCTCCCGTGCCCGCCGCTCGTGGACGACGAACAGCCCCAGCACCAGCACCGCACTGGCCAGCAGCGCCAACACTTCGGCGCTGCGCCACGAATGGCCCTGGCCGACCTGGGTGATGCCCAGCAACAATGCCGTGAGCCCGATGATCATCAGCACGGTGCCCAGGTAATCGATGATCGGTCTGCGTTGCGGAATCGGCAGCCCCACCAGTGTGCGATGGGCCACCAGCCAGGCACCCAGGCCCAGCGGCAGGTTGATCAGGAACACCCAGCGCCAGGACAGGTATTCGGTCATGTAGCCGCCAAGCACCGGGCCGGCCACGCTGGCCACGGCATACATGCTGCTGAAATAGCCCTGGTAACGACCGCGCTCCCGTGGCGGCACGATGTCACCGATGATCGCCTGGCTCACCGAAATCATCCCGCCAGCGCCGATGCCCTGGAGGATCCGCGCCAGCACCAGTTGCTCCATGCTCTGGGCCATGCCGCAGAACACCGACGCCAGGGTGAACAGGCCCATGCCGAACAGCATCAGCTTGCGCCGCCCGTACAGGTCGCCCAGTTTGCCGTAGATCGGCACCGCCACGGTCATGGCCACCATGTAGCCGGAAATCACCCAGGCCAACAGGCTGACGTCCTTGAATTGCGCGGAAATGGCCGGCATCGAAACGGCGACGATGGTCTGGTCCAGCGCCCCGAGAAAGATCGCCAGCATCAGGGCGATCAGCACGCTGCGGATCGCTGGTTTAGGCGTTTCAGGCTGGTGGAGATTGGTCACGGGAAAACCTGCGGGCAGTGATTGACCCGCAAGTAGCAAGGCGAGCGGGGATGCTCGCCAGTGTAAGTCGGTAGGAAGCTATTCGATAGCCTCATAAGGAAGCCCGACGTAGTTTTCTGCAATGGTCTTGCGACCCGCTTCGGAGCCGACAAAATACTCCAGCTCCGACTCGGCGATGCGCTGGCTAAAGGCATCGTGGTCATCGAAACGGTGCAGCATCGAGGTCATCCACCAGGAAAACCGCTCGGCTTTCCACACGCGGCGCAGGCAGATTTCCGAGTATTTCTCCAGCAGATCAAGGCGATCTTCGCGGTAAACCTTGAGCAGGATATTGAACAGCGTACTGACGTCACTGGCCGCCAGGTTCAAGCCCTTGGCGCCGGTGGGCGGGACGATGTGCGCGGCATCGCCGACCAGGAACATGCGCCCGTATTGCATGGGTTCGACGACGAAGCTGCGCAGTGGCGCGATGCTTTTTTCGATGGACGGACCCGTTATCAGTTTGTCCGCCAGCTCTTGTGGCAGTCGCGACTTGAGTTCGTCCCAGAAGCGTTGATCCGACCAGTTATCCACATGATCGCTGGTGGGCACTTGCAGGTAATAACGGGTGCGTGTCGGCGAGCGCATGCTGCACAAGGCAAATCCGCGCTCATGGCGGGCGTAGACCAGTTCTTCATGGACAGGCGGGGTGTCGGCCAGGATCCCGAGCCAGCCGAACGGATAGATCCGTTCGAAGACTTTCAGGCTGTCGGCGGGAATCGATTGCCGCGCCACTCCATGGAAGCCGTCGCAACCGGCGATGTAGTCGCAATCGAGACGATACAGCTCGCCGTCCTTCTCAAAAGTGACAAACGCTTCGTCGGTTTTCATGCCGTGGGGAACGACGTTGTCGGCTTGATAAATCGTTTGCGCGCCAGCCTCCCGACGAGCGGCCATCAGGTCGCGGGTGACTTCGGTCTGCCCGTAGATCATCACGGTCTTGCCACCCGTCAGGGCGTGCAGGTCGATGTGTACCTGGCGTCCGTCGAGGGCCAGCTCGAAGCCGCCATGCACCAGTCCCTCGGCGTCCATGCGCTGACTCACGCCGGCCTGACGCAACAGCTCTACCATGCCTTGTTCAAGCACGCCGGCGCGGATTCGGCCGAGTACATAGTCCGGGGTCTGACGTTCGAGAATGAGGGTGTCGATTCCGGCATTGTGCAGCAATTGGCCGAGCAACAAGCCAGAAGGGCCGGCGCCAATGATGGCGACTTGGGTTTTCAGCGTTTTCATTGTTCTTATGACTCGCAAGCTTCACGCGACCAGGGCCGGTGAATGATTTTTATGGATCGAGTGCTTGCATTTTTCCCTTGCGGGTCTGTCAATTGAAGGTGAAAACTGAGCCGATAGCTGTACATTCTGCCAATCGGTGCGATTATCGCCCGCCATCTACTCCGAGGCCTGGATTGAAGTGATGAACAAGCCTGACCTGCCTTCGATTCCAGTGTTCAAGCTCTACGGTGAAAGCCTGGATTGGCCGACCCCGGACTTGCTGCACTGTGAAACCATTTCCAAACGCAGTCGCGAACATCATTGGGAAATCAAACCGCACCGCCATGCTGACTTGTGCCAGTTGCTCTTCGTATTCAAAGGTCAGGCCGAGCTTGAAATCGAAGGCAAACGTACGCAACTGGTGGAACCGGCGATCCAGATCCTGCCACCGTTGTCGGTGCACGGCTTTCGCTTTTCCGAGGACGTGGAAGGGTTTGTCGTAACCCTGGCCACGCCGCTGATTGCCCACCTGCAGATGCAGTTGGGACAGTCGGTCAATGCCCTGGCCCAGTCCGAAAGCTACCCGGCAGGCAAGGACGCCGAGTACCTCAACAGCCTGTTCAGTGCCTTGCAGAACGAATACACCAGCCATCAACCGGCGCGGGAAATGCTCATGCATTCGCTGGTCAGCGTGATCGTGGTGTGGGTCAGCCGCCAGGTGATCCAGCGTCGCACCGCCATGGCGCGACCGCAGCGGGCCCGGGAATACCTCAACGGGTTTATTCAGCTGGTGGAAGAGACCTATCGCCAGCACGTCAAGGTCGAGGACCTGGCGCACCGACTGGGGATATCCGTGTCGCACCTCAACGGCACCTGCCGTGAATTGGCGGGGCAACCGGCGTTGCAGATCATGCACGAACGGCAATTGCTGGAGGCCAAGCGTTTGCTGACCTACACCAGCATGACCATTTATGAAATGTCCGACGTGTTGGGGTTTTCCGATCCGACCAACTTCACGCGCCTGTTCCGGCGTCGAGTGGGGATTTCGCCCAAGGCATTTCGTGACCGCTTGAAGGCCGATCAGGACAACGAAGCCTGACCCCCTTCGTTACCGGAGGGTGTTGAAGGTAGCGTTGTGGGGGATGCAGCGCTCGAAGTTGCAGCTCGCGGTTTCACGGGGCAGGTTGCGCAACTGCTCGACGCGCCAGGCCGCAGCGCCATACAGCCCGAGTGTGACCGCACAGGTGATGAAAATCGCGAGGTATCTTCTTGTTCTGATGTTCATGGCGTTGACCTCTGAACGAATACCTTTCGGTATTACTTTGAGCATAGGTCAGCGTCGGTGAGTTACCAGCAAACCGGGTTTGGCATTTGACGCGGTATTCAGAACATTGATGCCCCCCTTGTGGGAGCGGGCTTGCTCGCGAAAGCGGTACTTCACGCGCAAAATCTACGTCGGATGTACCGACCTCTTCGCGAGCAAGCCCGCTCCCACATTTTCGATCCGGTCACAACCCGATATCCCATTCCGGCTCTTCCGGAAATCTAAGCACCAGAAAATCCAGCAAGCTGCGCAACGCCGCCGGCATGTGCTTGCGCGAGGCATACACCGCATACACGTTCATTTGCCGGGGCTCGGCCGTCGGCAGCAGGCGAATCAACTCGCCGCTGTGGATGTGCACGCCGGCCTGGTACGTGGGCAGCATCGCCACCCCGGCGCCGGCGATCGTTGCGCGCAGCAGCGTGCTGGCCTCGTTGGCGCTGATGTTGCCCTGCACCGGTACTGAAACCTGCTCACCGTCCTGCTCGAAATGCCACAGGCTTTTGCCGAAGTAGGAGTGGGTGAGGCAATTGTGCAGGCTCAGGTCCTCGACCCGTTGCGGCGCCGGGTGCTCGCGCAGGTAAGCGGGGGACGCGCAGATCACCGAGCGGCAAACCGTCAGGCGGCGGGCGATCAGGTTCGGGTCCAGGTCGTTGCTGGTGCGGATCGCCAGGTCGATGCGCTCATCCACCAGGTTCACGGTGCGGTCGAGCATCTGCATGTCGATGCTGACGCCGGGGTAGCGTCGGACATAGGCGGCCATGGCATCGGCCAGTTGCGCCTGGCCGAAGGAGGTGCTGACGCTGATCCGCAGCAGGCCGCGCGGCGCGTCATCCGGTTCGCTGACGGCGGCTTGCATGTCGCTGGACAAATCGAGCATCTGCCGACAGCGCGGCAGGATCTCGGTGCCGGCGGCGGTGAGGCTCAACTTGCGCGTGGTGCGATGCATCAGGCGCGCGCCGACCCAGTCCTCCAGTTCCGCCAGATACCGCGACACCACTGGCCGTGACAGCTCCAGATGATCGGCGGCGGCCGACTGGCTGCCGAGGTCGACCACCGTGACGAACACGCGCATTGCTTGAAGACGATCCATGATTTGCCCGCTTTCAGAAACAAACTATGTTCAAGCATCGCATTTTTTGTACTGACTCAGGCAACTAAGCTCTGTTCCTCTGTAGGAGCGAGCTTGCTCGCGATGGACCCCCAGGCGCCGCGTTTAACCGGCAAGTATGCGTCATCGATTACGACCATCGCGAGCAAGCTCGCTCCTGCAAGGGACCACGACAGCCATTGGAATACGGAGCAACAGATGATCGGTTTCACCACTTTAAAGCGCATTTTGCTGGCAAGCGCCGCCCTCGGTTTCGCCGCCCATGCAGCCGCCTCGACCCTGACGCTGGATGTCTACAACCCCGGCGAAAAAGCCATCTTCCCGGTAACCTCGGTGCTGGTCAGTGGCGAGAAAGAAGCGATCCTGGTGGATGCGCAATTCGGCAAATCCCAGGCCGAACAGGTGGTGGAAAAAATCCGCGCCAGCGGCAAGCAACTGACCACCATCTACATCAGCCACGGTGACCCGGACTACTACTTCGGCCTCGATACCCTGACGGCTGCGTTCCCCAAGGCCAAGGTCCTCGCCTCGCAGCCGACCGTCGACCACATCAAGCGAACCGTCGGCGGCAAACTGGCGTTCTGGGGCCCGAAAATGGGCACCGACGTGCCGGCCAAAACCATCGTGCCGGACGTGCTCAAGGGCGACAGCTTGAACCTCGAAGGGCAGAAGTTGCAGGTGCTGGGTCTTGAGGGCCCGCAGCCGGATCGCAGCTTTGTGTGGATTCCGTCGATCAAGGCCGTGGTCGGTGGTGTCGTGGTGGCGAAAAACATCCACGTGTGGATGGCGGACACGCAAACGCCACAGTCCCATACCGATTGGTTGGCTACGCTGCATTCCATTGAAACCCTGAAACCGCAGACCGTGGTGCCGGGTCATTACCTCGGCGAGAGCGATCGCTCCCTGACAGCCGTGCAGTTCACCGCCGCTTACATCAAGGCCTTCGACGAGGAAACCGCCAAGGCCAAGGATTCTGCCGCGCTGATCGTGGCGATGAAAAAACGCTTCCCGACCCTGAGTGACGAAAGCTCCCTGGAGCTGAGCGCCAAGGTCGCCAAGGGCGAGATGAAGTGGTAACCCGCCTCAACTGAAGTCCAAGAAGCTCAACCCACTGGAGAACGTCATGAGCAAAATCGCAATCATCGGTGCCACCGGTCGTGCCGGTAGCCAACTGCTGGAAGAAGCCCTGCGTCGCGGTCACAGCGTTACCGCCATCGCCCGCGACACATCGAAAATCGACCTGCGTGAAGGTGTGGCCGGCAAGGCCGTCGATGCTCTTGATGCCGCTGCGTTGCAAGCTGCAATTGCGGGCCATGACGTGGTTATCAGCGCGGCGCATTTCGCCACGCTGCCTGCCAGCGCAGTCGTTGGCCCGGTGAAAAGAGCCGGGGTCAAACGTCTGGTGGTGGTGGGCGGGGCGGGTTCGCTGCTATTGCCCGATGGCACTCGAGTGATCGATAGCGAAGGTTTCCCTGAGGCTTACAAGGCAGAGGCCGGCGCCGGTGCCGAATTTCTCGCAAGCTTGCGTGAAGAGCGGGATCTGGACTGGACCTTCCTGTCGCCATCGGCTGAATTCGTCGAGGGCGAGCGCACGGGGACATTCCGCCTCGGTCAGGATGATTTGCTGGTGAGCAGCGCAGGGCGCAGCTGGATTACCTTTGCCGACTACGCGATTGCGATGCTCGACGAAGTGGAAGCGCCGAAGCATTCGCGGCAGCGCTTTGCGGTCGGGTATTGATGGCGTGGCTTAAACCATTCGCGAGCAAGCCCGCTCCCACACGTGATCACCGTCGTACACAAATAGTGTGTTCACGAGAGATCTACTGTGGGAGCGGGCTTGCTCGCGAAGCTTTTCAGCGGCTCTGCGCCTGCTCCACCAACCAGCCCATCAATTCACGCAACTTCGGCGAAGGCCCGGGTTTTTCGGGGAACACCAGGTAATACGCCAGTCCTGTCGTCACTTTCAATTCGAATGGCATGACCAGCCGCCCGGCGTTCAGGTCATCGCCGATCAGCGACCAGTCGCCAATCGCCACCCCCGTTCCCTGGGACGCCATCGACATCGCCAGGTCCAGTGTTTCGAAATGCTGGCCCTTGCCGACATTGGTCAGGTGCACATCTGCGGCTTTCAACCAGGCCTTCCAGTCACGCTCGTCGCGGGTCGGGTGCAGCAACAGGTGCTGTTGCAGATCGGCTGGTGTCTGCAGAGGCATGGGGCCTTCGAGCATCGGTCTGGAACACACCGGCGTGAGTTGTTCGTCGAAGAGTTTTTGTGACATCAATGAATCGTCCGGCGGTGCGCCGTACATCACCGCGGCATCGAACTGCTCGCGATGAAAATCCACCCCGTGCTTGACCGTGGTGGTCAGTTCCACCGGCACGTCCGGGCGTTCCCTTTGCCATTGCAACAGACGCGGCAGCAACCAGCGCATGACGCAGGTCGGTGCCTTGAGTTGCAGGGTTTCGCGCTTCTCGCCGATCTGCTCAACGGCCTCGTCGATCAGGCCGAAAATCTGCTGGACCCGTGGCAGCCATTCCCGTCCCTCGGCTGTCAGGTCCAGGCCTCGGGCCAGGCGGATGAACAGCTCATAACCCAGATGATCTTCCAGCCCGGCGATCTGCCGACTCACCGCGCCCTGGGTGATGTGCAGCTGTTCGGCGGCCCGGGTGAAATTGCAGCACTGCGCGGTAATCAGAAAGGTGTGCAGCGCCGGCAGGGGAGGCAGTCGTTTCATTGGGATCCAAGGTATGACGTGAGGACATGGCTAGTATGACTTTTTATCCATTGTTGCGGCTACCTGTCGCCCGTTCCAATGAGGCCATTCCACGGACCCTGTGGGAGCGGGCTTGCTCGCGAAAGCGGTCTTACATTCAACATTGATGTCGGTTGATACACCGCTTTCGCGAGCAAGCCCGCTCCCACAAGGGCCCTTGTGTCTCAAACGAACAAAAAGGGCAAAGACATGGCGACGTGCGGCGAAGTATTGGTCAAGTTACTCGAAAACTACGGGGTCGAGCAGGTGTTCGGTATTCCGGGGGTGCATACCGTGGAGCTGTATCGCGGGCTGGCCCGTTCGAGCATCAACCACGTCACGCCGCGCCACGAACAGGGCGCCGGTTTCATGGCCGACGGCTACGCCCGCACCAGCGGCAAACCGGGTGTGTGCTTCATCATCACCGGCCCTGGCATGACCAACATCACCACCGCCATGGGCCAGGCCTATGCCGATTCGATCCCGATGCTGGTGATCTCCAGCGTGCAATCGCGCAGCCAGTTGGGCGGCGGTCGCGGCAAGCTGCATGAGCTGCCGAACCAGGGCGCACTGTGCGCCGGTGTCGCGGCGTTCTCCCACACCCTGATGTCGGCGTCCGAGCTGCCGGGCGTGCTGGCCCGCGCCTTTGCACTGTTCCAGGCCGGCCGTCCGCGTCCGGTGCACATCGAAATTCCATTGGACGTATTGGTCGAAGAAGCCGATGACCTGCTCAGCAGCCTGCCGGTCAACATCGACCGCGCCGGTGCTTCGCCGAGCGCTGTTTCGCGCATGACCGAATTGCTGGCCGACGCCAAGCGTCCGCTGATTCTCGCCGGTGGCGGCGCCATCGACGCGGCCGTCGAGCTGACTGAGCTGGCCGAGCTGCTGGACGCGCCGGTCGCCCTGACCATCAATGCCAAGGGCATGCTCGCCTCCGGCCACCCGTTGCTGATCGGCTCGACCCAAAGCCTGGTCGCCACCCGTGCGCTGGTCGCCGAGGCCGACGTGGTCCTGGCCATCGGTACCGAACTGGCCGAGACCGACTACGACGTGACCTTCGCCGGTGGCTTCGAGATTCCTGGCAAGTTGCTGCGCGTCGATATCGACCCGGACCAGACCGTGCGCAACTACCCGCCGCACGTGGCGCTGGTGGCCGATTCGCGCAACGCCGCCCAGGCTTTGCTCAGTGCCCTGTCGCACAAAACCCTGGGCGAGCGCCGCAACGATTGGGGTCAGGTACGTGCCGCCCGTCTGCGTGAAGACCTGGCCGCGACCTGGGATGCACCGACCCTGGCCCAGACCCGCTTCCTCGAAACCGTGCTGCAGGAATTGCCGAACGCGGTATTCGTCGGCGATTCGACCCAACCGGTGTACACCGGCAACCTGACGTTCAACCCGGAGCGTCCGCGTCGCTGGTTCAACTCGTCCACCGGTTACGGCACCCTCGGCTACGCCTTGCCGGCGGCGATTGGCGCCTGGCTGGGTGGCAGTGTCGAAGGTGGCGCGCGTCCTCCGGTGGTGTGCCTGATCGGCGACGGTGGCCTGCAGTTCACCCTGCCGGAACTGGCCAGTGCCGTTGAAGCGCGCACCCCGGTGATCGTGCTGCTGTGGAATAACCAGGGCTACGAAGAGATCAAGAAATACATGGTCAACCGCGCCATCGAGCCGGTGGGCGTGGACATCTACACCCCGGACTTCATCGGTGTGGCCAAGGCATTGGGTTGCGCCGCCGAAGCGGTCAGCAGTGTCGAGCAACTGCGTGGCGCATTGCGTGTGGCCACCGATCGCCAGGGCCCGACCCTGATTGAAATCGACCAGACCCAGTGGATGCAGGCGGTGTCGAAATGACTTTCCCTACGACTCTGGATGGCCTGTACATCAATGGCCAATGGTCGGCCGGCAACGAACACCTGCGTGTGATCAACCCGGCGACCGAAGCCCTGTTGACCACCGTCAATGGCGGCGACGAACGCGCGGTTGATCAAGCCGTGAGTGCGGCGACCCAGGCGTTCGCCGACTGGTCGAAAACCACGGGCGCCGAGCGCGGCGCGATCCTGCGCAAAATCGCCGCGGGCGTGCAGGCCAATCGTGAAAAGTTGATGCACTTGCAGTCGAGCAACAACGGCAAGCCGCAATTCGAAGCCGCGATCGACGTCGATGACGTGATCGCCACGTTCGAGTATTACGCCGGTCTGGCCGAAGGGCTGGACGCGAAACAGGACAGCGCCATTGAGCTGCCGACCGACGACTTCAGCGCTCGCCTGCGCCGTGAACCCTGCGGTGTGGTCGGCCTGATCGTGCCGTGGAACTTCCCGATGGTCACCACCGCGTGGAAACTCGCCCCGGCCCTGGCCGCCGGTTGCTGTGTGGTGCTCAAGCCATCGGAAGTGACGCCGCTGCCGGAACTGGAACTGGCGGCGATCATCGCTGAAGCCGGGTTGCCTGCGGGCGTGTTCAACCTGGTGTGCGGCACTGGCCTCGCGGTTGGCGCGCCCCTGTCGGCTGACTCGCGCATCGCGAAAATTTCCTTCACCGGCAGCAACGCGGTCGGTGTGCAGGTCATGCAACGGGCGGCGGAAACCGTCAAGGGCGTGAGCCTGGAACTGGGCGGCAAATCCTCGCTGCTGGTACTGGCCGATGCCGATCTCGACCTGGCGGTGGAAGTGGCCTGCGGCGGTGGTTTCTTCAACGCCGGGCAGATGTGCTCCGCCACCAGCCGCGTGCTGGTCGCCGATGAACTGGCCGATGAGTTCCTGAGCCGAGTGAAGGCTCGTGCAGAAGCCATTCGCGTGGCCGACCCGTTCGACCCGAACGTGGAAATGGGCGCACTGGTCAATCAGGCGCAATACCAGCGCGTGCTCGGTCACATCGACCGCGGTTTGAGTGCCGGCGCCAAGCTGGTTTGCGGTGGCAATCGCCCGGCCGACCTGTCGCGCGGATATTTTTTGCAGCCGACGGTGTTCACCGAAGTGCCCCTCGACAGTGCACTGTGGTGTGAAGAGATTTTTGGCCCGGTGATCTGCGTACGCCGTTTCGCCTCTGAAGCCGAGGCGATTGCCCTGGCCAACGACAGCCAGTTTGGCCTGGTCGCCAGTGTGGTGACGCGCAATGCACAGACCGCTGACCGCGTCGCCAACGCCTTGCAGGCGGGGCTTGTGTGGATCAACGCGCCGCAGGTGATCTTCCCGCAGACCGCCTGGGGTGGCTATAAGCAGAGCAGCATCGGCCGTGAATTGGGGCCGTGGGGCTTGCAGGCTTTCCAGGAAATCAAACACGTGATCCGGGCCGTCTGACGCCGACCACTGTAGGAGCGAGCCTGCTCGCGAGGGACGTCAACGATGACGTGGGTCGCCTGAAGGTACGCGGTGCCCTTGCACCCATCACGAGCAGTCGAGCGTCGACCGGCTGCTCCTACAAGAGGCATGCGCTGGCGTCATGGCTTCAATGAGTTTTTATCGATAGTCAGGTGTTTTACACGACCTCAGGATGAACTCGCTGGTTCAACCAAACCCCCGAAAATAGAGGGGCTAACGCTGATCCAGTCGCGCGGATGCAACAGTTTCGACCTGCCTTATACCTACAAAAACAAAGGGAGTCCGTAATGGGCGAGCATGATCTGAACAGACGTCAATTCATCAAGACCGTGGGCGTAGCCTCGGTTGCAGCGGCAGCCATGAGCATGCCGTTCATCAAGGCCAATGCCAGCGACACACGTTTTGCCGGCAAGACCTTGCGTTTGCTGACCTGGTCCGATGACACCGGCCTGGCTGCACTGCGCAACATCGCCGCGACGTTCGAAGACAAGTACGGCTGCAAGGTCATCGCCGACCGCACCGGCAGTACCTCGGAAATGGTCGCCAAACTCAAGGCCGGCGGTGATCGTCCGCAGTACGACATCATCACCCTGGCAGGCGTCGGCGCCGAAGGTCTGGCCGCCGCCAACCTGCTGGAAAAACCCGACCTCAACCGCATTCCCAACCTCGTCGATGTACCGGAGAAGTACCGCACCGGCGCCAACGGCCACGGCATCGGTTACCTGCTGTGGTGCAACAGCCTGGTCTACAGCACCCGCACCCAGAAAGAAGCCCCGACCAGCTACGCCTCCCTGTGGGATGCCGACGCGGCGCCGAACATCTTCCTGCCGCCGCCGAACTGGACCGAGGCCATGGACCTGATCATCATCGCCGCCAAACTGGCCGGTGGTGACGAACACAACATCGAGCCTGGCTTCAAGAAACTCGCCGAGCTCAAAGATCGTGTGGTGACCCTGGGCGAAAACCCGAACCAGATCGCCGAACTGTTCCGCACCGGTTCCCTGGACATGGGCGGCCTGTACGCACCAGCCTTCTTCCCGAAACAGATCCGCGATCCGGCCTACGGCCTGGGCGCCACGTTCGGCATGAAGGAAGGTTTCTACACCGACCTGATGCTGTCGGTGATGCCGAAGAACCGTCCGGGCGATATCGACATGGCCTACGCCTTCATCAACCACTCCCTGGACCCGCTGGTGCAGGGCAAGATGGCTGAAGACATCTACAACGGCCCGGTCAACGCCAAGGCGATCATCTCCGCCGAAGCTCGCAAGAGCCCGTACATCCTCACGCCGGAGCAGATTGCCGAGAAGGCGATCATGCACGACAACGCCTTCCTGGCCAGCGTGCATGACCAATGGATTCGTCGTTACACGGAAATCTTTTCTTCCTGATCGAGTGACTTACACAAGCCCGTAAAGCACCACAAATCAAATGTGGGAGCGGGCTTGCTCGCGAATGCAGTGTGACATTCAACATTGATGTCGGCTGACACGGCCTCTTCGCGAGCAAGCCCGCTCCCACATTGGACCTCGGTGTCGTCAGGTCTTGTGTCTGTCAGCTGCTTTCCATTGACGAGACCTTTTGCTATGGAACACCAACCTTTGACCCATTCGGTCAGCGCCGCTGAGTCGCGCCCGAGTCGGGGTGTTTCGCCGACCGCGCGCGCCTGGCTTTTCCTCTCGCCGTCGATGCTGTTTCTTGGCGTATTGATTGCCGCGAGCCTCCTGGTACTGCGCATGAGCGTGGGCACCAAGGGCGCGGAATGGTCCGGGTTCAGCCTGGCCAGTTACGCCCAGTTGCTGGAACCCTATTACCTCAAGTCGCTGATGCTGACCTTGCGCCTGGCGCTGATCAGCGCGGTGATCGCAGTGATCCTGGCGATCCCGGTGGCCTACACCATGTCGCGCCTGACCTCGCCGTTCGTGCGCCGGATCTTCCTGGCGGCGGTGTTGCTGCCGCTGCTGGTCAACCTGCTGCTGCAAAGCTACGGCTGGCTGGTGATCCTCGGCCCCGGTGGCATGCTCAACCAGACCCTGATGGGCCTGGGCCTGATCAAGCGCCCGATCATGCTGCTCTACAACCAGAACGGCGTGTTGATGGGCCTGGTGCAAACCGCCTTCCCGCTGGCCGTGTTGCCGATCGCCAGCGCCATGCGCGGCGTTGCCCGCAGCTACGAAGAAGCCGCCGCGACCCTCGGCGCCAGTCGCTTCCAGGTGTTCCGCCAGGTGGTATTGCCGATGAGTCTGCCGGGGATCATTACCGGTGCGACCCTGGTGTTCGCCTACAACGCCAGCAGTTTCGTGGTGCCGTTGCTGCTCGGTGGCCGGCGTGTGCCGATGCTGGCGGTGATGGTGCATGACCAGATCGCCCCGCTGATGAACTGGCCCGCCGCATCCGCTGCCGGTGTGGTGCTGATCGTCACCACCCTTGCGATCATGACCCTGTCCGAATACATCACTGGCCGTCGTCGCCGCATGCTGGAGGCTTCGCAATGAGTACCCTGACCAAGAAGCGCCAGTCGCTGTTGCCGGGTGAAACCGGCAAGTTTGCCGGCATCCTCTCGGGCTTCATCCTGCTGTTGGCGGTGCTGCCGATCCTGACCATGATCGTCATGTCGTTCAGCGGCGCGTCGAACCTCGACTTCCCGCCGAGCAGCTACAGCCTGCAATGGTACAAGGCCGCCTGGCACACCTTCGTGTCGCCGGACGCCAGTGACGTGCTGAGCCTGGGCAAAGCCATGAGCACCAGCCTGCTGGTGGCGTGCCTGACCATGATTTTCGCCACGATCATTGCGGTGCCGGCGGCCTACGCGCTAACCCGTTGCGAGTTCCGCGGCAAGGCCGTGGCGCTGCAACTGATGTCGTTGCCACTGGTGTTCCCGATGGTGGTATTGGGGCTGGCGTTGCTGCTGGTGTTCGACAGCCTGCCGTTCCAGATGACCACTTCGCGCCTGGTGATTGCCCACGTGATCCTCGCGTTGCCGTTCGTGGTGAAGAACTGCACGGCGGCGATGCTCTCCATCGGCAGTGAAGTCGAAGAGGCTGCGCAAATGCTCGGTGCTTCACCGCTGCGGGCGATTGTCGATGTGGTGGTGCCGTTGATGAAGTCGGGGATCCTGGCGGGCATGCTGCTGGCGTTCATCGTCTCGTTCAACGAGTTCACCGTGACCTACTTCCTCTACACCATCGATGTGATGACCGTGCCGATCTGGATGTACAGCCGCACCGTGTCTTCGCTCGACCCAACCGTATTTTCGTTTGCCGTGCTGATCGTGTTGATCGACTTCGTCCTGATCTGGGCGCTCGAAAAACTGGTTGGTGAAGGTGGCGTTTCGTTCTGATTTCTTGAGGTGATTCACATGTCTGGTCTGATTCTGGAAAACGTCGAGAAACATTACGGCTCGGCCTGCGCGGTAACGGATGTGAACCTGCATTTGCCCGAGGGCAAACTGGTGTGTTTCCTCGGCCCTTCGGGCTGCGGCAAAACCACCTTGCTGCGCATGATTGCCGGCCTTGAAACCCTGACCGGCGGCGAGATCCGCCTGGACGGCGAAGACATCGGCAATACCCCGGCGCATCTGCGTAACTTCGGCATGGTGTTCCAGTCCCTGGCGCTGTTCCCGCACATGACGGTCGGGGAGAACATCGCCTATCCGCTGAAACTGCGCGGGGTAAGCAAGGCCGATCAGCAGGCGCGGGTGGTTGAGTTGCTGGAACTGATCCAGCTGCAGCAGATGATCAATCGTCCGGTGGCCAAGCTGTCCGGCGGCCAACGCCAGCGCGTGGCGATTGCCCGGGCGATTGCCTCGCACCCGAAAATCCTCCTGCTCGACGAACCGCTGTCGGCGCTGGACGCCAAGCTGCGCGAGTCGATGCAGGTGGAAATCCGTCAACTGCAACAGCGCCTGAACATCACCACCATCATGGTGACCCACGACCAGCGCGAGGCCATGACCATGGCCGATATCGTGGTCGTATTGGGTGAGCACAAGGTGCAGCAGGTGGGCACGCCGATCGAGATCTACCGGCACCCGGCCAACGAGTTCGTCGCGGACTTCATTGGCTCGGGCAACATCTTCCCGGCCACGGTGCTGGGTAACGGCAAGGTCAGCTTGCCGGGCGGCGATGCGCTGCAAGTGCCGATCTGCAGCAGCATTGTGGCCGGGGAAAAGGTGAAGATGCTGATTCGCCCGGAAGACCTGCAACTGTCCGCACCCCAGGCGACCGCGGGCAACCGCTTGCTGGGCAAGGTGACGTTCGTGCGCGATATCGGGGCGACCATCGAGACTACGGTGGAGTGTTCCGGGGTGTCGTTTACCGCGCTGAGCACGCCTTGCCAGGGCTTTGGCCTGAGCGTTGGTCACCCGGTTTCGGTGACCTTGCCGGTGGAGGCTTGTCGGGTACTTGGGGCCTGATCCAAATTTGATTTTGGTCTTGCTGGCCTCTTCGCGGGCAAGCCCGCTCCCACAGGGTATGTGGCGTTCACAAAACCTGTGGGAGCGGGCTTGCCCGCGAAGGCGTCAGTAGCCACACCACTGGATCCGGATCAAACCGTCAACCGCAACCGCGCCAGATCCCGCAACGGCGGAGCCCCGAACAACCGGCTGTACTCCCGGCTGAACTGCGACGGACTTTCATACCCGACCCGATACCCCGCCGCCGAAGCCTCCAGCCCTTCGGCGAGCATCAATCGCCGTGCTTCCTGCAGGCGCAACTGCTTCTGATACTGCAACGGACTCATCGCCGTCATCGCCTTGAAGCGGTGATGCAGCGTCGACACGCTCAGGTTCACTTCCTTGGCCAGATCATCAATGCGCAACGGCTGTTCAAAATTGCCATTGAGCCATTTGATCGCCTGGCTGATGCGATGGCTCTGGCTGTTGGCAATGGCGATTTCGTACAGCCGATGCCCCTGTTTGCTGCGCAACAGGCGATAGAGGATCTCCCGGCGAATCAGCGGCGCGAGCATGGCGATGTCTTTGGGCGTGTCCAGTAACCGTGCCAGACGCAGCACGGCGTCGAGCATCGCGCTGTCGAGTTTTTCGACATACAGCCCGCGCCCGGTCGGCCGGGTGGGCACGCCGAGGGGGCCGGCGTCGGCGATCAGTGCGGTGATTTCTGTCGGGTCGATGTCCAGGCGCAAGGCCAGGATCGGTTCCTCGGCCGAGACATTCACCACGCGCCCGCTCAGTGGCATCGAGACCGAGACCACCAGGTAGTTCAACGGGTCGTAGTTGAAGTACTCGTTGGCCAACTGAACTTCCTTGCGCCCCTGGGCCATGATGCACAGCGCCGGTTGCGCGAGCACCGGGGCGAACTCGTGGGATTGGCTGTGGCGGGACATGAACAGCGAGCCAATGGCCGTGGCATAACTGCCATCTTCGGCGGTGTTGCGGCGAATGATCGCCGCCAGTTCCGTGCGCTGCTTTTCCATGTCGGTGTCCAGCGGGGTTTGAAAGTGATCGAGCGACGACATGCGCGGCATCCTCGGCAAGGCATGGAGGGAATGGAGCAGAGCATAAGTTTGTGCAAGTGGCAGCGGTAGACACATCCTGCCGGATGCTTGCCTGATTCTGCCTGGTGGCGACCGGCGGTGTAGCCACTAGAGCCTTGTGCCGCAAGAACTTGCTTGAAACTCGTATGGCAGAACCGTGACAGGGTTTTACAGCTTGTTACAGGCTGGCGATGCAGTTTCGCAGGATTGTGCAACGCGCCGGCAGGAATCGACTAACGAGGCAGGCGTCGCGGCCCTTAACCTTTGATCCTGTCGCAGCCCGTCCCCCGGCTGCCACGCGACTCCCCGGGAGGGTTGAACATGTCCACGCAGATCCCCGTCAGTCATATGGCCTTCGTTCGAGCGCGCACCGGGCGTTCGGCGGAACTCGGTGTGCGCCTCAGCGCCCTGATCGAGCCGTCCCGCGCAGCGCCAGGCTGCCTGAGCTTTGCCTTGCAGCATTCGCAGTGCGACCCGGAACTGTGGCTGGTGTCCGGTTTCTGGAGCAATCAACAGGCCATGACCGCGTACTTCAGCACGCCGGCGATGGACATTTTTGCCGAGCTGGTGCAGGAGCTGGTGGTCAACAGCCTGGATTTCCACACCTTCAAGGATGTCTCGGTGGCGCAGGCCCTGGGGCAGTCCGCAGTGGCGGTACACAAACTGGCCGGTTGAGGGTTTAATGACGGCATTCTCAACCAGCCAGGATGCGCGACATGGCACGTAAAGCCTTTGATCACTTCGAAGCTGTTTCCGCTGTAGTACCGGGCGAGGGTGGCTACCACGCCGCTATCGCCGTCAAGGCGCTGGGTGGTGCCGGCGCCCCGCGTTTTCACAAAGTGCTGGAAGGGCAGATCTTCAAGACCGCCCATGACGCCGACCTGGCAGCGGCCAAAGAGCTGACCCACCTCAAGGACGTCAAAGAAGACGCCGACCTGCTCTGGTAGTCACTTCACCGCCCTGGGCGGTACATCTTGAACAAGGCCTCAGGCCCCAACTGGAAATAATCCGCCGGCCCGCCGCCGCGCAGAATCGGTTCTGCCGCGGCGGTGTCGTATACCCCATCCTTCAACAGCCATTTGGCGATATGCACGGCGACCACTTCGCCGAGGATCAGCCAGCTCGGCACCACATTGCCGTCCGCCCGTTGCAGCTGAATGATCTGCGTGACCTTGCACTCGAAGGACACCGGGCTCTCGGCCACCCGTGGCACCTGAATGACTTTCGAGGCGACGGTCGTCAGCCCGGCCAGTTCGAACTCGTTGACCTCAGGCCCGACCATGGCGCAGCTCTGGTTCATCTGCTCGGCCAGCGGCCGGGTGGCCAGGTTCCAGGCGAACTCGCCGGTTTGTTCGATGTTGTTCAGGCTGTCTTTGCGCCCGACGCTGGAAAAACCAATGATCGGCGGGATGTAGTTGAAGGCGGTGAAGAAACTGTAGGGCGCCAGGTTCAGGCGGCCCTCGGCATCCTGTGAAGAGATCCAGCCGATGGGGCGCGGGCCGACGATGGCGTTGAACGGATCGTGGGGCAGGCCGTGGCCGTTGGCGGGTTCGTAGAAGTGGATGTCGTCGGGCATGGGATTTCCAGGGCTTTCGGGAGACGTTCATGGTGCAAGCACGCGCCGCAGATTTCCAGTCGGATTCGGTACTTGAGTTGATGAGATCCAATGTGGGAGCGGGCTTGCTCGCGAAAGCGGTGTGCCAGTCACATTGATATTGGATGTGCCGCCGTCTTCGCGAGCAAGCCCGCTCCCACAGGTCTTCGGCCAACCCTGAGATTTGCTTTACCCCAATAACGACCAAGCCCGGCCGAAGCCGGGCTGTGAGTTTCCCTCCACATTCAGCCGATAGCTTCAGCGCTACCGGTTTTGTCGAAACCGTCGGCAGCGACAGCGTCCGCGGTGCCGGTTTTATCGAAGCCGTCCGAGGCATAGGTGCCCGAGTGGCTGCGTTCGATGGCAGCGCTGGCATCGGAGCCGAAAGAGGCCGAGCCGGTTTTGTCGTAGCCATCGGCGGCGAACGTGTTGGCGGCCAGTACGGAAAGGGCCAGGGCAAGGATCAGTTTGGTTTTCATGGTGGTGACTCCCGTCTCGTTGGCGTTTAGTGGAAAAAGCCAAGACGCCAGATAAATCGATTAAATTTCGCAATTAAATCCTGCTACTGATCGATTAATTGGATGTTAAGGCCGTCAGGCTTTTTCGCTTTCAAGGACTGAGTGAGCACATCGCAATGAATCGATCAGGCCGTTAAAGGTTGGGCGGCGAGCATTAACGCGTGATTAATCGGCTCTTTTACCTGGGTGACAGATTTTTTATGAAGCCCTTGTCCATTTTTCACTGCCGCAACGCCAATCCGGGCACCGGTCGAACCTGGATTTGGCTGTCATGACTATGCTGACCTGGTACCGAGTCGGCTCCATTCGCGAGCAAGCCCGCTCCCACATTTAACCGGGTTGTTCCAGAAGGAACGCGGTCGAATGTGGGAGCGGGCTTGCTCGCGAAGAGGCCAGTACAGCCAGCCTCGATTTGTCAGTCAGTCAGTGACGATCCGCGAATGCTTGCGGGTGTCTTTCATGGTGACGTACACCAGCAACGACACGGCAATGCACGCGGTAACGTACCAGTAGTAACCCGTCTCCATGCCGATGCTCTTGAACCACAGCGCGATGTATTCAGCGGTGCCGCCGAAGATCGATACGGTCAGTGCGTACGGCAGGCCCACGCCCAGGGCGCGGATTTCAGTCGGGAACAGTTCGGCTTTCACCACGGCGTTGATCGAGGTGTAGCCGCTGACGATGATCAGCGCCGCCATGATCAGGAAGAACGCGCCCCACCAGGTCGTAATGGTGTGCAGGGTGGTCAGGATCGGTACGGTGAACAGCGTGCCCAGAATGCCGAAGGCAATCAGGATCGGCCGACGACCGATTTTATCCGACAGCCCGCCGATGATCGGTTGCAGGCACATGAACAGGAACAACGTGGCAGCGGAAATGGTGGTGGAGTCGGAAATGCTCATGCCGACGGTATTCACCAGGTATTTCTGCATGTACGTGGTGTAGGTGTAGAACGCCAGCGTACCGCCCATGGTCAGGCCGACCACGGTCATCAGTTCCTTCGGGTGGCGCATCAAAGTGCGCATCGCGCTTTCCTTGGCTTTTTCCTTCTTGGTGAAGGACTCGGTCTCTTCCATGCCGCGACGCAGGTACAACGCAACCACGGCACACAGCGCGCCAATGGCGAACGGGATGCGCCAGCCCCAGGCGTACAGCTCTTCGGTGGTCAGGAAGTTCTGCAGGACAATCAGCACCGCCAAAGCGATGAGTTGGCCGGAGATCAGGGTCACGTACTGGAAGCTGGAGTAGAAGCCGCGACGCTCCTTGGTTGCCATCTCGCTGAGGTAAGTGGCCGAGGTGCCGTATTCGCCACCCACCGACAGGCCTTGCAGCAAGCGCGCGAACACCAGCAGGATCGGCGCGCCGATGCCGATGACTTCATAACTCGGGCTCAGGGCGATCAGCAGCGAGCCGAAGCACATCAGGTACACCGAGGCCATCAGGGCCTTTTTGCGCCCGACCTTGTCGGCATACAGCCCCATCAGCCAGCCGCCGATCGGGCGCATCAGGAAGCCCACGGCGAAGATCGCGGCGGTGTTGAGCAGCTGTGCGGTGGTGTCGCCTTTGGGGAAAAAGGTCTTGGCGAAGTACAGGGAGAAGGCGGCGTAGACGTACCAGTCATACCACTCGACCATGTTGCCGACAGAACCGCTGAAAATCGATTTGATGCGACTGGCGGTGGTTCTTTCTTTAGCCGGCGTGGCAGCCGACCCAAGGGGCAGGGCGTTGGAGTTATCCATTGAAGGATCCTTCATTTAATTGTTTTTGTGGAGCGCGATTAAACGCAGCCTGCAGGGGCTATAGCAGGAGCTGTGCCAAGGGAGAGAGGGCCGGTTTAGAGGGGTGAGGGTGTTTTGATGAGCGGAAATCCGCTTATAAAAGTTTGGTGGTGAGCGGAAAGTTGCTTGTCGGGAGGTGTATTTGTATTGCCTTTGCCGGCCCCATCGCGAGCAAGCTCGCTCCCACAATGTTCGGCGTACACAGATCCACTGTGGGAGCGAGCTTGCTCGCGATGAGGCCAGGACAGGCACTGCAAAAACTCAGCTGTCCTGCAAAAACATCTCCCGACTCAACCCATGTCGCTGCATCTTTTCATTGAAGGTCCGGCGCGGCAGTTGCAGTTCTTCGAGCACCGCTTTCACATCGCCCTTGTGCCGGGTCAATGCCGCACGCAGGCATTGCGCCTCGAACGCTTCCTGCTGCGCCGCCAGTGACTGGCCGGGCTCGATGCCCAAGGGCTCCGGCTCACCGAGCCCCAATACCTGACGCTCGGCGACGTTCGCCAGTTCGCGTACGTTGCCCGGCCAGTCGTGGCTCAGCAGGTGACTCAACTGTGCGCCGCTCAACGGTGGAAATTTGCGTCCCAGGCGTTCGGCGGCGTTTTGGGCAAACGATTCGAACAGCAGAGGGATGTCTTCACGGCGTTCGCGCAAGGGCGGCAGGCGTAGTTCAGCGACGTTCAAACGATAGGCCAGGTCTTCGCGAAAACGTCCGGCCCGCGCTTCGTCGAGCAGGTCCGGTTTGGTCGCGGCGATGATTCGCAAATCCACGCGGATGCTCTGGTTCGAACCCAGTCGCTCAAGCTTTTGTTCCTGCAACACCCGCAGCAATTTCACCTGCTGGGCCAGCGGCATGCTTTCGATTTCATCGAGAAACAGCGTGCCGCCGTCGGCGTACTCCAGCTTGCCAATGCGCTTGCCGGACGCCCCGGTGAACGCGCCGCTCTCGTGACCGAACAGCTCGGCCTCGAACAATTGCTCGGGGATGGCCGCGCAGTTGAGTGCGACAAAGGGCTTATCGGCCCGCGGCCCGAAGTCGTGTAGGCAACGCGCGACCAGCTCCTTGCCGCTACCGGTTTCGCCGCGAATCAGTACGTTGACCGGCAGTGCTGCCAGGTCCAGCACCTGCCGGCGCAAGGTCTGCAAGCCCCGGGACACGCCGAGCAGCGTGGCATCCAGCTTGGCGCGGTTGTCCGCCTGCTCGTGCAGCGCGCGGTTCTCCAGCACCAGCCGGCGCTTGTCGAGGGCGCGGCGCAGGCTGCCGAGCAGGGTTTCCGGGCTGAAGGGTTTTTCGAGGAAATCGTAGGCACCGTCGCGCATGGCCTCGACGGCCATCGGCACATCGCCGTGGCCGGTCAGCAGGATCACCGGCAAATCGGCATCCCGGCGTTGCACCTCGGCCAGCAGTTCCAGGCCGGTCATGCCGGGCATGCGCACATCGCTGAGAATCACCCCGGCAAAATGCCTGGGCAATTGCGCCAGGCATTCATCGGCGCGGCTGAACAGCTGCACCTCGAAACCCGACAGGCTCAACCATTGCTCGACGGCACTGCGGATGCTGCTTTCGTCGTCGACCACGATCACTGAGTTCAGCATGGTTCATGCACCTCCAGGTCGATGGGCAAGGTCACGGTAAACACGGCCCCTTTGTCATGATTTTCGGCACTCAGGCGCCCGCCGGATTCGTGAACGATGGCAAAGGACACGGCCAGCCCGATACCCAGGCCTTCGCCCACCGGCTTGGTGGTGAAGAACGGATCGAAGACTTTGGACAGGTTCTCTTCGGCGATACCGCCACCGTTGTCGATCACGCTCAGGCGCCACAATTGTTCGTCGGCTTCGAGGCGGATTTCCAGGCGTTTGCAGGGTTTATCCTGCATCGCATCGAGGGCATTGCGCAGCAGATTGATCAGTACCTGTTCCAGGCGAATCGCATCACCACGCACCCAGGCCGGGCGGGTCAGGTGCAGCACGGTGCTGACCTGTTCGTCGCGCAACCGGGTGTCGAGCAATTGCAGCGACTGGTCCACCACCGCCGCCAGGTCCAGGCGTTCGCGCAAACCGCTGGGGCTTTTGCGGGCGAAGGTTTTCAGATGGCCGGTGAGGGCGGCCATGCGGGTGAGCATTTCATCCACCGGTTTGAGCGCCTTGTAGGCGTCGTCGATGCGACCGTGGTCGAGCAGCAGTCTCAGAGTAGCAAGCTGCATGCGCTGGGCGGTGAGCGGCTGGTTGATCTCATGGGCCAGGGCGGCGGACATCTGCCCCAGCGCCGCGAGTTTGGCCGACTGCACCAGGCCCTCCTGGGCGGTGCGCAAGTCGCGGGTGCGTTCTTCTACCAGTCGTTCGAGTTCTTCGCGACTGCGCTGACGCAGTTTGGCCAGGCGCCAGCGCTGGTTGAGGAACAGCAGCAGGAACACCAGGGTCAGCCATAGCCCGGCCGCGGCAAGCGCGGCGTTGCGGCTGTCTTCGAAGGCGACCTGCGGGCGCCGCAGCAGGTGCAGGGTCCAGCCTTCAGTAGTCAGCGGCAGGGATTCCCACAGGTAATCCGCCTTGCCGTCGGGGCCATCGACCCGAGCCAGGTCGCTGTTGTCGTCGAAGCGCCGCAACGATTGAAACTCAAGCGGCGTCAGCGGCTGCTTGTCGTACTGGCGAGTGGTCTTGAGTTCGGCATGATCGCTGTCACTCAGCGGCTTGAGCAGGCGATAGCGCCAACCCGGCTGGTTGGCGATGAAGATGATCCCGCGCGCATCGCTGACCAGCAGCGTGTCGCTGCCCTGACGCCACTCGCGTTCCAGTTCGGGGAATTCCAGTTTCACCACCATGGCACCGAGAAACTGGCCGTCGTCATCGCTGACCGCGCTGGAGAGGAAGTAGCCGGGAATCCCGCTGGTCACCCCCACGGCATAAAAGCGCCCGGTGCCCTGGGTGCGGGTCTGGTTGAAATAGGGACGGAAACCGTAGTTGTGACCGACATAACTGCTGGGCAAACGCCAATTGCTCGCCGCTACGGCCAGACCGGTGCGATCGAGCAGTTCCAGGGTCGAGGATTGAGCGGCGCCGTTGATCTTTTCCAGTTTGCGGTTCAGCGCATCCTGTTGCTCGGGACTCACCGCCCCCTTGAGCGCTGAGCGCAGCTCCGGGTCCAGCGCCAGCACCGCGGGCAGGGCGCGGTAACGTTCGATCAGGGTATGCAGGGACGTGGCATACAGCGCCAGTTGCTGATTGGCGCGGCCAGCGTCTTCGACCATTGACTGGCGCACGGTGTGGCGCATGGCCAGAGTGGCGGCGAGGGCGGCGCCGGCGATGATCAATAGGGTGTAGAGCGCCAGGCGCAGGGATCTGGAAGTCGGGAGCATCGAACGAAAATCGGACAAAAGATAGGAGGCGCAAGATAGCATGCGGACTCTCTTGCGCCAGATCTCATCTCACTGCGCCCGAGTGGATACCTTGAGCTTTCAACGATTCATGTTTCGTCTCATCTGCTCCAGTTCATCTGTCAGTTTCCCCAACGAAACTACCGAGTTCCCGGAGTTACTCAGATCATCATTGTTCAAGTGTGCTTCATGCATTCTGTTGGTTAGCCCGGTCTATTCAGACGGGCTGTCACCAGGATCCTGATTGGCTCCACGGGTTTGGTAAAGGGCGAGCCGGTGAAAACGCATGAGTGTTTCACGGAAAAACGTTTCCCATGCTCAGGGGGAAACTCGACGGGTAGATGGCCGCTGATGAGTCGCCTTGTGCGGCGTTACCCCGAGAACATTCCCAAGCGTTTCACTGTGAAACGCTTCGAATGACCAGCACCTCACGCACGGCACCGCCCTCGAGCATGGCGCGCATCAAAACAACCCCGCTTGGATTTTCTGCTGCAGCAGCGCAGCCAATTCCCGACTGGGGTATTGGGCTTGCAGTCTCCAGGCTTTACAGCCGAGAGCATGCCGAAAAGCGCCGGCGTCCGCGAGGTCCTGAACGCTCCCACACAGCCGACAGCGCACCAGCGGGCCGTCGAGTGTCCAATGTTTATTCCAGGCTTCCAGCGGCAGGTAGGTCACGGACATTCAAAACTAGGCCTTTGGCGAGGTACGACAGGGACTGCGTGCGCGTAAAACTACTCACTGCAAGTGATGGTAGGCCAGTCCCCGGGGGGTGGTGACCAGAAGGTAAAAAAAAGCCGCGCTGTCGTACAGACAGCGCGGCTCTTTTTTAATCAGCGGTTAAGTGCTTACTGCACTTCCACCGCCAGGCTTTCACTGATCTTTTTCTGCCAGATCGCAGGACCGGTGATGTGTACCGACTCGCCCTTGCTGTCGACCGCAACGGTCACTGGCATGTCTTTTACGTCGAACTCGTAGATCGCTTCCATGCCCAGTTCGGCGAAAGCTACTACGCGGGATTTCTTGATCGCTTGCGCCACCAGGTAAGCCGCGCCGCCGACTGCCATCAGGTAAACGGCTTTGTGGTCTTTGATCGCTTCGATTGCGGTAGGGCCGCGCTCGGATTTGCCGATCATGCCCAGCAGGCCAGTCTGCTCGAGGATCTGACGGGTGAACTTGTCCATCCGCGTCGCGGTGGTAGGACCTGCCGGGCCAACCACTTCTTCGCGCACCGGATCAACCGGGCCGACGTAGTAGATGAAGCGACCCTTGAGGTCCACCGGCAGGGTTTCGCCCTTGTTCAGCATCTCGACCATGCGCTTGTGCGCAGCATCACGACCGGTGAGCATTTTGCCGTTGAGCAGGACGGTCTCGCCCGGCTTCCAGCTCTGCACTTCTTCCGGGGTCAGGGTGTCGAGGTTGACGCGGCGGGCCGACGGGCCGGCTTCCCAGACGATTTCCGGGTAGGCGTCCAAAGGTGGCGCTTCCTGGGCAACCGGGCCGGAACCGTCGAGCACAAAGTGCGTGTGACGGGTGGCGGCGCAGTTTGGGATCATGCACACCGGCAGCGAAGCGGCGTGGGTCGGGTAGTCCATGATCTTCACGTCGAGCACGGTGGTCAGGCCACCGAGGCCCTGGGCACCGATGCCCAGCTGGTTGACCTTCTCGAACAGCTCCAGGCGCATTTCTTCGATGCGGTTCTGCGGGCCACGGGCTTTGAGCTCGTGAATGTCGATGGATTCCATCAACACTTCCTTGGCCATGACCGCGGCTTTCTCGGCGGTGCCGCCGATGCCGATGCCGAGCATGCCTGGTGGGCACCAGCCGGCGCCCATTTCCGGGACGGTTTTCAGCACCCAGTCGACGATCGAGTCGGACGGGTTGAGCATGGCCATCTTCGACTTGTTCTCGGAACCGCCGCCCTTGGCCGCCACGTCCACTTCCACGGTGTTACCCGGAACGATGGAGTAGTGGATGACTGCCGGGGTGTTGTCCTTGGTGTTCTTGCGAGCGCCCGCCGGGTCGGCGAGGATCGAAGCGCGCAGGACGTTTTCCGGCAGGTTGTAGGCGCGACGTACGCCCTCGTTGATCATGTCGTCCAGGCTCATGGTGGCGCCATCCCAACGCACGTCCATGCCCACGCGGACAAACACGGTCACGATGCCGGTGTCCTGGCAGATCGGACGGTGGCCGGTGGCGCACATGCGCGAGTTGATCAGGATTTGTGCCATCGAGTCGCGGGCCGCTGGCGATTCTTCGCGCAGGTAGGCTTCGTGCATCGCCTGGATGAAATCCACGGGGTGGTAATAGGAAATGAACTGCAGGGCGTCGGCAACGCTCTGAATCAGGTCGTCTTGCTTGATCACGGTCATGAGTCGCGCTCCTCTAAAAGACGGGAACATTCAATAAGGTGCTTGCAGCTTGGGTGCATCGGTCGGTTGCAAGCACCTTTCAAGGCACGCCGGGCAAGCTGGCGCGACGCTAAAAAGGCGCGGCAGTATAACGCGCCTCGCGAACAGGCACACCCGCCGGCAGTCAATCGTTGGTCGCATGGAAGCAGCTGCATGCGGCAAGTTTGAAGCTGCAAGTCAAAGCGCATGATATTTGTGGCGAGGGAGCTTGCTCCCGCTCGGCTGCGAAGCAGTCGTAAATCTGCCGGCACATTACTCCTGAAAGAATGCGGGGGGCCGCTTCGCAGCCCGGCGGGAGCAAGCTCCCTCGCCACAGAGTCTTCCGATGCTCGGAAAGTCGATCCCGAAAATTGAATGGTCATTTATCGGTCTCGCCACTAAAGTGACATACGGTCTGTAGAGTAGGACGCTCTGTCAGTCTCCTTTCATTTGGTGAGTCAACGATTGACCCATAACGCCATCCAGCGCCTGTTGCTCAAACGTTTCGCCCTCGCGGCCGGCACCTATGCCCTGGCATTGCTGTTGCTGTGGCTGGCGTTTTTTACCGGTCACTATGATGCACCGCTTTCCAATATCGCCATCGGCAGCGCACTGGTAGTGATCAGCCAGGCCACCCTGTTCGCGGTGTTCTACAGAGGCTACAACCTGCGCTTCGCCGACCCCAGCCTGACCGAGGCGCAAGTGTTGCTGGGGCTGGGCTGGCAAACCTGGCTGATCGCCCATCTGGACGAAGCCCGGGGCGCGTTTCTGGTGTTTTACGTGCTGATCCTGCTGTTCGGCCTGTTCCATCTGTCACGCCGGTCTTTAGTACGATGCGCGCTGCTGGTGTTTTTCAGTTTCAGTGCGATCACGCTGTGGGAGGGCTACCACTTCCAGCTGCCTGACCCGGCAATGGCGGTGTTGCAGGTCTGTGTGCTGTTCATCGTGCTGGTGTGGCTGGTGCTGTATGCCCGCTATGTCCAGGCTTCGCGACAGCGTATGCGCCAGCGGCGTTTTGCCTTGCAGGCGCACCAGGACACGTTGCGCGGGATGATGCGCCAGCTCGAAGACCTGGTGGCCACCGACGAGCTCACGGGCCTGTTCAATCGCCGGCATTTCCTGCGCCTGGCGTCCCGTGAGCTGAACGCCATGGACGCGGGTGTCGTGCATGGCCTGGCGCTGATCGACCTTGACCATTTCAAGTGCATCAACGACCTGCACGGTCATGCCGCCGGCGATCAGGTGCTGCAAGCCTTTGCCGGCGTTGCCAGCGCGTGCCTGCGCGACGGTGATGTTCTGGCCCGCTACGGCGGCGAAGAGTTCGTGGTGCTGCTGCCCGATTGCGATGCCGACAGCCTGACTTCGTGCTGCGAACGGCTGCGCATCGCGTTCACCGATGTCGAGCTGATTGGTCTGAATGTGCGCAACCTTAGCCTGTCCGCCGGCATGACCCTGCTGGAACGGGGCGACGACCTCGATGACGCCCTGCAACAGGCCGATCAGGCGCTTTATCGCGCCAAACGTGACGGCCGTAACCGGTGCGCGGCAGCGTGGGAGAACGTCGATGCCTGAGCTGCGGGTCGGCGAGCGCCATTGGTCGGTGGCGGCGGGCAGCAATTTGCTCGACGCGCTGAACCAGAACGGCGTGCCGGTGCCTTACAGTTGCCGCGCCGGCAGTTGTCATGCGTGCCTGGTGCAGTGTGTACGGGGCCTGCCGAGCGACAGCCGCCCCGATGCCCTGAGTGTGCTGCAGCGTGAACAAGGCTGGCGCCTGGCGTGCCAGTGCCAGGTGGTCGAGGACTTGCAGGTGCACGCCTTCGACCCGCAAACCGATGGCCGACCGGCCGAAGTGGCTGCCGTCGATTGGTTGAGCGCCACGGTCCTGCGTCTACGCGTAACCCCCCAGCGACCGTTGCGCTATGGCGCCGGCCAGCACCTGGTGTTGTGGGCGGGCAGCGTGGCACGGCCGTACTCTCTCGCCAGCCTGCCGCAAGAAGACCGTTTTCTGGAGTTTCATCTCGATTGCCGCAAGCCCGGGGAATTCAGCGATGCAGCCAGGCAATTGCGCATCGGCGATCCGATCCGTCTCGGTGAACTGCGCGGCGGTGCCTTGCATTACGACCCTGACTGGCACGCCCGGCCGTTGTGGTTGATGGCGGCCGGCACCGGGTTGGGGCCCTTGTTTGGTGTATTGCGCGAAGCGCTGCGACAGGATCACCAGGGCGCCATCCGCGTCATTCACCTGGCCCATGACGCCGATGAGCACTATCTGGCCAAACCTTTGCAAGCCATGGCCACCAGCCGTCCGAACCTGAGTGTCGAACTGTGGACCCCGGCCGAGTTGCCAGCGGCTTTGGCGCAACTGCGGCTTGTTTCCCGGCAAACCCTGGCCTTACTCTGCGGAGCCCCCGACAGCGTCGACGCCTTTGCCCGGCGCCTGTACCTGGCGGGATTGCCGCGCAATCAACTGCTGGCCGATGTGTTCCTGCCCCGTGGTTGAGCGCTGACCTTTCAGACGCGAGACCTGCCATGACCGATGCCATCCAAGTTGAACGCGAACGCGGCCTGTTGACCCTGCGCCTGAATCGCCCGGACAAGAAAAACGCCCTGACCCGCGCCATGTACAGCGACCTGGCCGAGGCGTTGAAACAGGCCGACAGCGACCCCGGGATCAACGCCGTGCTGATCACCGGCTCTGCCGAATGCTTCACCGCCGGCAACGACATCGCCGATTTCATCCAGCAACCGCCGAGCGGCCTCGACAGCCCGGTATTCCAGTTCATGCTCAACCTGCTCGAATGCCGCAAACCGGTGATCGCCGCCGTGGCCGGAGCGGCGGTGGGCATTGGCACGACGATGTTGCTGCATTGTGATCTGGTCTACGTCAGTCGCGACGCACGCCTGCGCATGCCGTTCGTCAACCTTGGTCTATGCCCGGAGTTCGGCTCCAGTCTGATCCTGCCGCGCTTGCTTGGGCAGGCCAAAGCGGCGGAGTTGTTGCTGCTCGGTGAAGGCTTCAGTGGTGAACAGGCTGCGGCGTGGGGCATTGCGTCCGAGGCGCTGGGCAGTGGCGAAGAGACCTTGGCCAAGGCGCGGGAGATGGCGCTGCGCTTCGAGTCGTTGCCGCCGGAAGCGGTGCGCATCAGCAAGCAATTGATGAAGACGCCGGACCGGGAGTTGTTGCGTAAGGTGATTGAGGAGGAGGGGGCGTTGTTTACCCAGCGGGTGCGTTCGCCGGAGGCGCTGGCGGCGTTGACCGGATTCATCAAACGGCATTGAATTTTTCGCTGACTGTACCGACCTCTTCGCGGGCAAGCCCGCTCCCACATTGACCGGGGTTGTTCACAAATCATGTGACCAACACAATACCCTGTGGGAGCGGGCTTGCTCGCGAAGGGGCCGGATCAGGCAATACAAAAAAAGGATCAGAAAGCAAAAAGCCCCGCCATTCACATGGCAGGGCTTTTGTTTTTCAGCAACTGGTCACTCAGACCATCGGGTCGCCAACGTGCAGGATTTTCATGCCATTGGTGCCGCCAGTGGTGTGGTAGCTGTCGCCCTTGGTCAGGATGACCCAGTCGCCTTTCTGTACTACGCCGCGCTTGACCAGCTCGTCGATAGCCTTCTGGCTGACTTCGTTCGGCGCCAGCGAAGCCGGGTCGAACGGGATGGTGTACACGCCACGGAACATTGCCGCGCGAGCCTGGGCTTCGCGGTGTGGAGTGAATGCGTAGATCGGCACCGAGGAGCGGATGCGCGACATGATCAGCGGGGTGTAGCCACTTTCGGTCAGGGCGATGATCGCCTTCACGCCCGGGAAGTGGTTGGCGGTGTACATGGTCGCCAGTGCGATGCTTTCGTCGCAGCGCTCGAACTCTTTGCCGATGCGGTGGCTGGAGGTCTTGCTGGTCGGGTGCTTTTCGGCACCGATGCAGATGCGCGCCATGGCCTGAACGGCTTCCAGCGGGTACAGGCCAGCGGCGCTTTCGGCCGAGAGCATCACGGCATCGGTGTAGTCGAGCACGGCGTTGGCTACGTCGGACACTTCGGCGCGGGTCGGCATCGGGTTCTGGATCATCGACTCCATCATCTGGGTCGCGACGATTACCGCCTTGTTGTGACGGCGTGCGTGCAGAATGATTTTCTTCTGGATGCCCACCAGCTCGGCGTCGCCGATTTCCACGCCCAGGTCACCACGGGCAACCATCACCGCGTCGGACGCCTTGATCAGGCCGTCGAGGGTTTCGTCGTCGGCCACGGCTTCGGCGCGTTCGATCTTCGCCACCAGCCAGGCAGTGCCGCCGGCTTCGTCGCGCAGTTGACGGGCGTATTCCATGTCGGCGGCGTCACGCGGGAAGGAGACTGCGAGGTAGTCGACTTCCATTTCCGCGGCGAGCTTGATGTCGGCCTTGTCTTTTTCAGTCAGGGCTGGAGCGGTCAGGCCACCACCGCGACGGTTGATGCCTTTATGGTCGGACAGCGGGCCGCCGATGGTCACGGTGCAATTCAGTTCGGTAGCCGTGGCGGTATCGACGCGCATCACCACGCGACCGTCGTCGAGCAGCAGCTCGTCGCCCACGCCGCAGTCCTTGACCAGGTCCGGGTAGTCGATGCCGACCACTTGCTGGTTGCCTTCGGTCAGAGGATGGCTGGTGGAGAAGGTGAATTGATCACCGATCTTCAGCTCGATCTTCTTGTTGGCGAATTTGGCGATACGGATTTTCGGGCCTTGCAGGTCACCCAGCAGGGCGACGAAGCGACCGTGCTTGGCCGCGAGGTCACGCACCAGCTTCGCGCGAGCCTTGTGCTCGTCGGGGGTGCCGTGGGAGAAGTTCAGGCGGGCGACGTCCAGGCCAGCCAGAATCAGCTGTTCGAGAACTTCCGGCGAGTTACTGGCCGGGCCAAGGGTGGCGACGATTTTGGTACGACGGACGGACATGCAAAGACTCCTGAGTTCAAGCGCTGAGTGAGGCTACTATGCTCCGAAGGTGTAGTCATTGTTCGTGTGCACTACTTTTTTTGAAGATATTAGTTTTAAGGAAGAACCAGATGTTGCCCCGGCCTCTGTAGGAGCGAGCGTGCTCGCGATGAACTCAAGTACGACGCGGTTACTCAGAAAGTACGCATAATCGTTGACGTCCATCGCGAGCAGGCTCGCTCCTACAACAACGGTCCACAGTGCCTTGATTGAACCCGACAACTTTGCATCTCGCAGCCTGAAGATTTCCGACTACGGGTCGATACAGGGTTCAAGACAGGAGATCCCCCATGCGATTCGTGCTCATTGCCGCCCTTGCCATCAGCGCTCTCAGCGTCACGGGCTGCACCCGTTGGTCGATGAACCATCATTTGAACAATGCCTACAGCGCCTATGACCGGGGCAATTGCGAGCAGGTGATGCTCGAACTGTCCAAGGTCGAACGCGACAGCCGCGCGCGGCCTTACGTGTGGCCGGAAGTGTCGATGATGCGCGGCTTGTGCCTGGAGCGACAGAAGATGTTTATCGACGCGGCCCAGACCTATCAGTTCATCATGGCGTCCTATCCACTGAGCGAATATGCCTACCGCGCCCGTGCCCGCATTGAAACCCTGCAGAGCCTGGGCCACTACCCGACGCGCAGTACGGCGGCCGCAAAACCGACGCAGTTCTGATGTCGGTAACCCTCTGATTGCTGGCTCACCGGCGGTGCTGAGCTATAGTCCAATGAACCGGTTTTAGAGCCTTGTCTCTGGACCGGGGCAACACCTGTGACCGGCACAAGCAAGACTCTGCGCTACAAGGACTGGTGCACCGGGAGCGGGGAGAGCGGGCAACGACAAAATGCATACCCGTTCCGAAGCAGTAGTGCGGCTCTGCTTAAGAGCCTTGCATAGCGAAATTGCACATGTTCACCGACCGCCGAATCGAGCGGCATCAACTGCCGTACTTCCTGAAAGTGTTCAACGGCATCACCGGCAAACCCATCGGCTACCTGGGCAATGTCTCCGAAGACGGGCTGATGCTGATCAGCCAGTTGCCGATGATGATCGGCGCGGACTTCAACCTGCGCCTGAAAATTCCAGCCAGCGAAGGTGGCCAGCGGATCATCGACCTGCAGGCCTGTTGCCTGTGGTGCCACGAAGATGCGACCCCCCAACATTACGACACCGGGTTCAGCCTGCAACGGGCGCCACCGGAGTATGGGCAACTGGTGGAGGCGCTGAGGCGGTATTTCAGTTTTCAGCCGATGCCGGCTTCGGCTTGAGATCACTGGAAAACCGGCTGTGAGTGATTGCTCAGGCTCAGGCTCAGAGTCCAGTTCTTTTCCAGCCCAGGTACCGAGTCACCAACTCTGCCCCCAACTCACCGGGCCGCGCATCCATCACCAACACTCCATGAGCGTTCAAGCGCTCATGGAGTTCGGCGCGTGTATTGAGGTAGTCCACGGTCCCGCAATAGGCCAGCGCCTCGGGCAAGGTCTGCACCGGTGACTGACGCAGGGTGTCGAGCACGTCTTCGCGCAGGCTCGCGACCAGCACCTGATGCTGCTGGCTCAGGCGGTTGACCGCCGAGAGCAACTCATCGTCGTCCTCTTCGCGCAGATTGGTTACCAGCACCACCAGTGCCCGGCGTTTTTGCCGTGCCAGCAGTTGCGTTGCCGCGGCTTGATAGTCGGCGCTGCGTTGGCTGCTGTTCAAGTCATAAACGCTGTTGAGCAGTGTGTTGAGATGGCTGATGCCTTTTACCGGCGCAAGGTAGCGCGGTTGTTCACTGGCAAAGGTACTCAGGCCCACCGCGTCGCCCTGGCGTAGCGCGACGTAGCTGAGCAACAGACAGGCGTTGAGGGCGTGATCGAAGTGCGACAGTTCATCATCCTGGCTGCGCATGTGCCGGCCGCAGTCGAGCATGAAAATGATCTGTTGATCGCGTTCGTCCTGATACTCCCGGGCAATCGGCGTGCGCTGGCGGGCGGTGGCTTTCCAGTCGATCTGGCGCAGGCTGTCGCCCTCACGAAATTCGCGCAACTGATGGAATTCCAGGCCCAGGCCCCGTCGTTGTTTCTGGCGGACGCCAAGCTGGCTGAGCCAGTTGTCCACCGCCAGCAACTGCCCACCATACAAGCGGGCGAAATCCGGGTAGACACGGGTGGCAGCGGGCAGGTCGAGCAAACGTCTGTCCGACCAGAGCCCCAAGGGGCTTGGCAGGTCGATTTCGCAGCGTTTGAAGCTGAAGTGGCCGCGCTTGAGCGGGCGCAGGCGATAACCGGCCAGGCTGTGCTGGCCGGGTTGCAGTTCGACCGTCAGTGGCAGGTTTTCGAAGCTCAGGCCCGACGGTACGTGGTCGAAGACTTGTACGTTCAGCGGTTGTGCGAAGTCGTGTTCGACTGTCAGTTGCACCTCGCTCCATCGACCCAGCGCCAGGCTGCCGGGCAACTGGCGTTTCAGCCGGGGCGAAGGCCGGCGCTTCACGCGCACCGCATCCAGCAGGGCCAGAACCAGCAGCGCCAGGAGCAACCCCCAGTTGATCGCCATGAGATTCGCCGGAACCGCGAATTCCAATACCCGCAGAGTGCCCGACACGATGCCGATGGACAGCAAGATCAGCAGCCAGGCGAGCATCAGGCGCGAGGGTTTCACAGGCGTGGCGCCGGCACTTGGTCAAGCATCTGCTGGAGCACCTGATCGACATCCAGGCCCTCGATGTCCAGCTCCGGCGCGATGCGCACACGATGGCGCAGCACGGCCAGGGCGCAACCCTTGATGTCATCCGGAATCACGAACTCACCACCACGCAGCAGCGCACGGGCCCGGGCACATCGCACCAGCGCGATGGACGCGCGTGGGCCGGCGCCGAGGATCAAGCCGGGCCAGCTGCGGGTAGACCGGGCCAGGCGCACGGCGTAATCGAGCACCTGTTCGTCCAGCGCCAGGTCGCTGGCAATGCGTTGCAGGGCCAGTACATCCTTGGCCTGCAACAACGTACGCATCGGTTGAACGTCGAGCATGTCGGCCCGGGTCGAGCGGCTGACCTGACGCACCATGTTCAGCTCTTGCTCGGCGTCGGGGTAATCCATGCGCACTTTGAGCATGAAACGGTCCAGTTCGGCCTCGGGCAATGGATAGGTGCCTTCCTGTTCGATCGGGTTCTGTGTGGCGAGCACCATGAACGGTTGCGCAATCGGCAATGGCTGGCCTTCGAGGGTGACTTGCCGTTCCTGCATGGCTTCGAGCAGCGCGGCCTGGGTTTTCGCCGGGGCACGGTTGATCTCGTCGGCCAGTAGCAGGTTGGTGAACAACGGCCCCTTGCGCAGCTTGAACTGCTCGGTCTGCAAGTCATACACCGCATGCCCGGTGACGTCGCTGGGCATCAGGTCCGGGGTGAACTGGATGCGCGCGAACTCACCGCCGAAACAGCGGGCGAGGGCACGCACCAACAGGGTTTTTCCCAAACCCGGCACACCTTCGAGCAACACGTGGCCGCCGGCGATCAGCGCGGTCAGGACGTCGTCGATCACGCGGTCCTGGCCAATCACTGCTTTTTGCAGTTCTTTGCGTATGGCCTGGGCCAGATGGCCGGCACGCTGACGTTGTTGAGCGGCGTGGCTCGGTACGTCGGGCTCGATCGGTTGACTCATAAGGCGTTCCTCAAGGATTGCAGGTGGGCGACCTGACGGCTGAATTCAACGCTGGAAAGCCGTTGCTTCGGTCGCGGGCTCATGGCCTGGCTGATAGCGCGTGTGGGTTGGCCGGTCAGGCGCGCGAGCACCAGCCATTGTTCGGCAACGCCGAGTTGTTCAAAGCCGGGGTGACGACGCCGCACGCGCCGCAGGATGTCTTGCTGCAAGGCTTGCAACAGGCCGGCCTGACCGTTACGGCGCAACAGGAAGTCGGCACTGGCGCGCAGGTGCTCCTGCAATTGCCGGCGCGCTTTCGGCGCCGGTTCCAGCAGCGGACCCTGACGCACGCCAAAGTGCCAGAAACCCAGGCCGATCAAGGCGAACAACGCGACCAGCGCCTGGGGGAAATAACGCAGCAGCAAAGTCGGCAGGCTGTCGTGATCGGTGTTGAAGATCAGCGTCACGCGGGTGTCGGCGGTCAGGTACCAGAGCAACCAGGCGTTGTCGTACCGGTCGATGGCCGGGGTTTTCCACAGGTCGGCATCGGTGACCACGATGATCGAACCCTGCCCGTGCTTGAGCTGCATCATGTGCGTGGCCCTGGCCCTGGCGCTGTTGGCCCAGGCCAGTGCGAGGTTTTTCGGGTCCTCGAGATGGAACGCGGTATCGAAACCGGCGTAGGCCGGGGCGTCTTCGTTTTCCAGATAGAGCTTGGTCAGTTGCGGGTACGGATCTTCGCCGACATTCGGCGGCGGGTCCTTTAGGTCTTTGCTCAGGGATTGGTGCAGTTGCACCCGATCGAGCAGCAGGTCATTGCTTTGGCCGAGCTTTTCATCCCACAGCGACTCGGCGACAAACAGAAGCCGCCCGCCGGCCCGGGTCCAGTTCATCAGCTGGTCGATCTGCCGTGGGGCCATGTTGTAGCGGTCCCCGAGCAACAGCAGGCTGCGTTGACGCGGGTCGAGACTGGGCAGGATGTCGAGGCCATTGGCATGGTCGACGCTCAGGCCTTGTTTGCGTAGAAAGAGTTCCGCTGCCAGATAAGGGTTGGCATTGGCTTCGGGGGAGGGGCCGTGGTCGATTTCGGTCTGGTAGGGGGTAGCCTTGAGGTACAGATAAACGCTCAGCGCAGCCAGCAATACGGCAATCAATGCACCGGCTATCAAGCCCCAGCGCCGACTCAACGGACAGCCTCCGGGCCGAACAGAACGCGCCAGCCGTTACACAGTTCCTGCTGCACCTGAGCGGGCGGCAGGCGATGCCCGTAGGCCATGTTTTGCCAGTGCCCGGTCAGGTTTTTACTGTAGGCCAGCAAGGCCGGTTGCTGTAATAGCTCGACACGCCGAAGCACCTGGCCTTCGGTGTCGGCGGCTTTGAGCGCGATGTTGAAGTCGTGCAGCAGGCGGCTGAGCAGGGCGCGATAGAGCAAGCCCAGCGCTTCGCGCGGATGGGTCTGCCAGAGGCTTTCAGCGCGGGTGGCGATGTCGGCGGGCAGGGACTCGGGCTTGAGGTCCAGGCCGAATGCCTGCTGCGGTAACGGTCGCGTGGCTTTGATGTCGGGGATCGGTCGTCGGCTGACGAACGCCTGCAACCAGTCGCGATAGCGCCAGATCAACAGGCCGATGGCGCCAATGACGATGCCCCACAGCACGATTTCAATCAGGGTCGCCAATGCCCCGAAGCGTTGCCCCTCAAACAGCTTCAACAGCGCCTTCAACCATTGCGGTGTCTTGCTATCGTCCGAAGCTTCAGCACTCGGTTGCTCTTCGCCAAAGCGGTAGCGCGTGACCGATTCCCGGTTCTTGAAGGGCGGCTGTTCGAGGATCGTCTTGATGCTGTCCCTGGAGGCCTGGCTGCTCAGGGGCTGGTCCAGGAGGCGTGGGCTGTCGGGTGAGAGGGCCGGTTCGGTGGCCCATGCGCTGTGGGTGGGCGGCATCAGCACAATCACGGCGATCAACAGGACAGCGCTTGCACTGACCAGACGCTGGCGCATTCGGCGGAACACCAGTTCGATATCCCAGGCCTCCAGCACGGTGCGCCGGTTCAGGTACAGACTGAAACCGCAGGCGACATAGATCGGTTCCCAGACCACCAGTACCAGTGCATAAAAGGCATTGGTCAGGTGTTCCAGCCAGCGCCAGTCCTGGTTGACCGCCGAGATCAGCGACTGCCAGCTCCAATCGAGCGCGACCTGTTGAGGCAGCAATAGATAGAACAACACCATCAAGCCGATCCACAACGCGCCTTCCAGGTGCGCGCCGATGATCGTCAGCCAGCGTGCGGCGCCAGCGTTTCGCTGCAACAGGACCTGTAGGCGTTGTTGCCGTTGCTGTCCGTTGAGCCCTTCGAGTTGCACCACCGGCATCACGAAACTGCGGGGCAAACTCAGGCGTCGCCAGGTCAGGCTGGCCAGCAATTGCGGTTTGAGCAGGCGTGGCCATTGGCGCAGGGCCTGTTTGAGCGTGGGCGTTTCACCGAACATGGCCTGGGACAGGATGTATAAGGGCAGGCGTTCGAACGCCGGCTTCAGCCACCAGAAAATGAACACGGCGAGAGACGGCGAATCCCAGAATCCCCAGCTGAGCAGCGCGAAAACCGGCAAGGTGACCAAGGCCCAACTGGTCACCAACAGGCGTCGGTGGCGTTGGCTCAGGAGCACCCCGAGGTCCATGGCTTCCCAGGTCGAGCGCGGGCGAATCACCACCGTGGCGTCACTCAGGCGCATGGCGGCGACGTCCGGCAAACACGAGATAAACCACCACCAGCAACCAGAGCGCCGCGCCAACCAGGTACTTGGTCTGGTGCGACGGGCCGGTCATTGACGACCAATAGGCTTCGATAAACGCCGCGATCAACAGAAACAGCATGACCCCGCAGATCAGCAGCACGCTCTTGCGCGCCGCCAATCGCAAGGCCTCGGCGCGTGGCAGGCGCCCCGGGGCGACCAACGCCCATCCCAGCTTCAAGCCTGCGGCACCGGCCAGGGCGATGGCGCTGAGTTCGAAAGCACCATGGCCTATCACGAATGACCAGAAGGTTTGCCCGTAGCCGACGTAGGTCAGGTGCCCGGCCACTGCACCGATCATCAGGCCGTTGAAGATCAGGAAAAACACGCTGCCCAGGCCGAACAGAAAACCGCTGGCAAAGGTCTGAAAGGCAATGCCGATGTTGTGCATGATGTAGTAGCCGAACATCGCCCAGTCCTCACTGGCGGCCCGTTCCACCGTGCGCCCGAGGTGGCCGGCAACGGGGTCGTACATGCTTTGCATTTCACTGACCTGCTCGGCGGGGATCAGGTTGTAGACCAGGTCCGGGTACAGGTACACCAGCAGTGCGAAACCGGCCAGGCTGCCAAAGAACATCAGGCTGGCGGCGAGGACGAAACGCCACTGTTCGCGCACCAGTCGCGGAAAGTCGGCCAGGATGAATGCCAACACGTTGGCGCCCAAATGGCTGCGATGACGGTAAAGCTGTTGGTGTCCGCGCAGCACTTGTTGCTGCAGGGAGTCGATCAGGAAACTGCTGTAGCCACGCTCCCGGGCCAGTGCCAGGTGTTGGCAGAGGCGCCGGTAGTCCTTCGGGAAACTGCCGGCGTCGGTGGCCTTACCGCCCCGTTCCAACTGCTCGAGCAGGTGGGAGAAATGGTCCCATTCGGCCTTGTGCCGGCTTTCAAAAAGGCTTTGCTTCATGCCGGCCCCAACAAGCCGCGGGCGATGCCGTTGAGCTCGGTCACCGCCTGCGGGGGCTGGACTTGCAAGGGTTGGGCAAGAATCGAAGCCAGTTCATTGACCCGCGCTTCGGAGAGTTCACCCTGGCGCTCGGCAAACCCGAGGATGGCCCGTTGCTCGGTGAGTGTCAGGACAAAGGCCGGGCGGCGGGGCTGGGCTTCGGGG
>NZ_JAHBDN010000050.1:0-68586 GCF_019956445.1 Pseudomonas sp. BF-R-19 | reverse complement strand
AGTCAATATTGATGTTGACTGACCCACCGCTATCGCGAGCAAGCTCGCTCCCACAGGTACTGTACAACTCATCACATTGAAGGATGAGGCAACAAGTCTATCCCCGCCCTCGCCATTAGTTTAGAAAAATCTGAACTAAGTATTTGCCCGTAGCGATTCTTCCCGGCCACTACATTTCGCAGAATCGGCGCCACAAGGTTCGCCCGTACTCCCGTGAACGGCTTACCTAAATAAATAAAACAACGACGATGAGGCCCTACCCGTGGACAAGATTCTTCACCAACCACTGGGCGGCAACGAAATGCCGCGCTTCGGCGGCATCGCCACCATGATGCGACTCCCCCATTTGAATACCGCTGCCGGCCTGGACGCTGCCTTCGTAGGCGTGCCCCTGGACATCGGTACCTCTCTGCGCCCCGGCACCCGCTTCGGGCCTCGTGATATCCGCACCGAATCGGTGATGATCCGTCCTTACAACATGGCCACCGGTGCCGCACCGTTCGACTCGCTGTCGGTTGCCGACATCGGCGACGTGGCGATCAACACCTTCAACCTGCTGGACGCCGTACGCATCATCGAAGAAGCCTACGACGACATCCTCGAACACAACGTGATCCCCCTGACCCTGGGCGGCGACCACACCATCACCCTGCCGATCCTGCGTGCCATCCATAAAAAGCACGGCAAGGTCGGCCTGGTGCACATCGACGCTCACGCCGATGTGAACGATCACATGTTCGGCGAGAAGATCGCCCACGGCACCACCTTCCGCCGCGCCGTTGAAGAAGGCCTGCTGGACCCGGACCGCGTCGTGCAGATCGGCCTGCGCGCCCAGGGCTACACCGCTGACGACTTCAACTGGAGCCGCAACCAGGGCTTCCGTGTGGTTCAGGCCGAAGAGTGCTGGCACAAATCGCTGGAGCCCTTGATGGCTGAAGTCCGCGAGAAAGTCGGCGGTGGCCCGGTGTACCTGAGCTTCGACATCGACGGCATCGACCCGGCCTGGGCACCGGGTACCGGCACCCCGGAAATCGGTGGCCTGACGACCATTCAGGCGATCGAGATCGTTCGTGGCTGCCAAGGCCTCGACCTGGTCGGTTGCGATCTGGTAGAAGTCTCGCCCGCTTACGACACCACCGGCAACACCTCGCTGCTGGCCGCCAACCTGCTGTACGAAATGCTCTGCGTACTGCCTGGCGTAGTCCATCGCTGAGGACCGGTCATGAACGAACGTGATCAGGTTTTGAAAGCCGCCGCCGATCTGGTGTCCGCTTTTGCCCGTAACGATCGCGAAGCCTACTTCGGCGCATTCAGCGCCGACGCCAGCTTCGTCTTCTACACCCTCGAACAGCCCCTGCTGTCGCGCGACGCCTATCAGGCGATGTGGGACGGCTGGCGCGCCGAGGATGGCTTCGAGGTGCTCTCGTGCACCTCAAGCAACGCTTTCGTCAGCCTGCAGGGTGACGTGGCGATTTTCATCCATGACGTAGCCACCGAGTTGCGCATGCAAGGGGAGCAGCACTTTAGCCAGGAGCGCGAGACGATTGTTTTCAAGAAACAAGCGTCTGGCCAAGAACAACAAGGCCTATGGCTGGCCTGCCACGAACATTTGTCCGCGATGCCGGAAGGGCTGCCATCCCCTTAGCCAACACAGGTGACGCTCACACACGATGAGCGCGCCTTTATGATCGGAGCTGATCATGAATAACAAAAACAACGAAAAAAGCCTTAGCAGCATCGAAACAAACGGGGTCGAACAGATCCCGGACCATGAGCGTGACGCCAAGCCCAGCGATCTGTTTCGCCTGATCTTCGGCGGCGCCAACACCTTTGCCACCGCCGTGCTCGGCAGTTTCCCGGTGCTGTTCGGCCTGTCCTTTCAGGCTGGCGTCTGGGCGATTGTGCTGGGCGTGGTGCTCGGTGCGCTGATCCTGGCGCCGATGGGCCTGTTCGGCCCCATCAACGGCACCAACAACGCCGTTTCTTCCGGTGCGCACTTCGGCGTGCACGGGCGAATCGTCGGTTCGTTCCTGTCGCTGTTGACTGCTATCGCGTTCTTCTCGCTCTCCGTCTGGAGTTCGGGCGATGCGCTGGTGGGCGGTGCCAAACGCCTGATCGATCTACCGGAAACCGATCTGACCCTGGGCCTGGCCTACGGTCTGTTCGCGCTGCTGGTATTGACCGTGTGCATCTATGGCTTCCGCTTCATGCTGTGGGTCAACCGCATTGCGGTGTGGGCGGCCAGTCTGCTGTTCCTGCTGGGGGTTTTCGCTTTCGCCCCTGCATTCGACAGCCAGTACGCCGGCACCGTCGCCATGGGCCAGGCCGGTTTCTGGGCGGCGTTCATCGGGGCAGCATTGGTCGCCATGAGCAACCCGATCTCCTTCGGTGCGTTCCTCGGTGACTGGTCGCGCTACATCCCGCGTGATACGCCCAAAGGCCGGATCATGGCGTCAGTGATCGCCGCGCAACTCGCCACGCTGATTCCGTTCCTGTTCGGCCTCGTCACCGCCACCATCGTAGCGGTCAAGGCACCGGACTACATCGCGGCCAACAACTATGTCGGCGGCCTGCTGGCGGTATCGCCGAGCTGGTTCTTCCTGCCGGTGTGCCTGATCGCGGTCATCGGCGGCATGTCCACCGGCACCACCTCGCTCTACGGCACCGGCCTGGACATGTCCAGCGTGTTCCCTCGGGTGCTGTCGCGGGTCAAGGCCACGCTGCTGATCGGTGTGATGTCGATTGCCTTCATCTTCATCGGGCGCTTCGCGGCCAACCTGGTGCAGAGCGTGTCGACCTTCGCGGTGCTGATCATCACCTGCACCACCCCGTGGATGGTGATCATGATCATCGGCCTGCTGGTGCGTCGCGGCTTCTACTGCCCGGATGACCTGCAAGTGTTCACCCGCGGCGAGAAAGGTGGCCGCTACTGGTTCACCCACGGCTGGAACTGGCGTGGCCTGGGTGCCTGGATCCCGAGCGCGGCCGTCGGCCTGTGCTTCGTCAACCTGCCGGGTCAGTTTGTCGGGCCGCTGGGCGAAATGGCCGGTGGTATCGACATCAGCCTGCCGGTGACCCTGGGCCTGGCCTCGCTGGTGTACCTGGCGCTGCTGAGCCTGTTCCCGGAATCGAGTGCAGTGTTCGGTCCGAACGACCCTCGCAGCAAGAGCACGGATTCGCACGCTAAACCGGCGATGCGTCAAGCCGCCTGATCCAACACATTACCCTGTGGGAGCGGGCTTGCCCGCGAAGACGGCAGCACATCCAACATTGATGTGACTGACAGACCGCTTTCGCGAGCAAGCCCGCTCCCACAGGGATTGATTTTCAGCCTCACATAAAAAAGACAATCGGAGACACGCAACAATGGCTTTGGATTTATTCGTCGTACTCATCTACGCCGCCGCGATGCTGATACTCGGCTACTACGGCATGCGCAAGGCCAAGACCAACGAAGACTTTTTGGTCGCCGGTCGTAATCTCGGCCCAAGCCTGTACATGGGCACCATGGCTGCCACCGTCCTGGGCGGCGCGTCCACCGTGGGCACCGTGCGTCTGGGCTACGTGCATGGCATCTCCGGTTTCTGGCTGTGCGCGGCCCTGGGTTGCGGGATCGTGGCGCTGAACCTGTTCCTCGCCAAACCGCTGCTGAAACTGAAGATCTACACCGTTACCCAGGTCCTGGAAAAACGCTACAACCCGATGGCCCGCTCCGCGAGCGCGGTGATCATGCTGGCCTACGCGCTGATGATCGGCGTGACCTCGATCCTGGCAATCGGCACCGTGCTGCAAGTGCTGTTCGGCCTGCCGTTCTGGATCTCGGTCCTGCTCGGCGGCGGCGTCGTGGTGATCTACTCGGCCATCGGCGGCATGTGGTCCCTGACCCTGACCGACATCGTCCAGTTCGTGATCAAGACTGTCGGCCTGATGTTCATCCTGTTGCCGATCTGCCTGTACCGCGTCGGCGGTTGGGACGAGTTGGTGTTGAAACTGCCGGCGGCGAGCTTCAGCTTCACCACCATCGGCTGGGACACCATCATCACCTACTTCATGATCTACTTCTTCGGCATCCTGATCGGTCAGGACATCTGGCAACGGGTGTTCACCGTCAAGACCGCCAAAGTGGCTCAGGTTGCCGGTACCGCTGCCGGTATCTACTGCATCCTCTACGGCCTGGCCTGCGCCCTGATCGGCATGGCTGCCCACGTACTGATCCCGGATCTGGACAACGTCAACAACGCCTTCGCCGCGATTGTGAAACTGTCGCTGCCGGACGGTATCCGTGGCCTGGTGATCGCTGCCGCACTGGCCGCCATGATGTCCACCGCCAGCGCCGGCCTGCTGGCCGCGGCCACCACCCTGACCGAAGACCTGCTGCCAAAACTGCGTGGCGGTAAACAGTCGAGCCTGGCGATCAACCGCCTGTTCACCCTGTTGACCGGCATCGTGGTACTGGGCATCGCCCTGATCGTGAACGACGTGATCAGCGCCCTGACCCTGGCCTACAACCTGTTGGTGGGCGGCATGCTGATCCCGCTGATGGGCGCCATCTTCTGGAAACGCGCCACCACCGCCGGCGCTATCGCCAGCATGGGCATGGGCTTCGCCACCGCACTGCTGTTCATGTTCAAGGACGGCCTGGATGCCAACACCCCGATCTACTACAGCCTCGGTGTGGGTCTGGTGAGCTTTGTTGCAGTCAGCCTGCTGTCCCGTCGCCCGGTGACTGTGGCCAGCGCGGCCTAAGCTGAACATAACGACTTGATGCTTTCTTCGACGAGTGTGGCGTCGGTTGCCACACTCGTTTTTTTTCGTCTGGAGAAAACATTTCATGAAGATTGTTTCTCGCAACCAGTGGTTCGAGGTGAATCCACTCAGAGACGGCATCCGCCTGATTCACGAGCCGTACATCCGCCCCTTCTACCGCTGTAATCTCTGGCACATCCAGGGCCGTGACAAAGACCTGCTGCTGGACAGCGGCTCGGGCCTGGTCAGCCTGCGCGAACAACTGCCGTGGATCACCGAACGGCCACTGGTGGCCGTGGCCAGCCACTGCCATTTCGATCACATCGCCGGTCATCACGAATTCGCTGAACGGCTGGTGCACCCGGCCGAGGCGGACATTCTCGCCGCGCCCGATGGCAACAATGACCTGAGCAAAGCTTTCGTCGGCGACGACATGTTCGAGGCGCACCCCGATTGCCCGCTGTGCTACGCCGAATACCGGGTCAAGGCCGCACCGGCCACGGGGTTTGTCGAAGATGGAGATGTGCTGGACCTGGGCAATCGGGTGTTGCAGGTCGTGCACACACCGGGACACTCGCCGGGCGGTATCTGCCTGTACGAAGCCGCCACCGAGACCTTGTTCAGCGGCGACATCATCTACGACGGCCCGCTGATCGAAGACGTCTACCACTCCAACCTCGATGACTACGCCCGCAGCCTGCAACGCTTGCGTGAGCTGTCGATCCGCACGGTGCATGGCGGGCATTTCGGCAGTTTTTCTGGGGAACATTTGCGCAGCATGATTGACGAGTGGCAGCGCTCACACGGCTAAAGCCTGCTGTACTCAACGGCAGGATCTGCACCGGCAGAGAGAACTACCCCCACCTCCTCGAAGAACGATCATGAAAGAAGCCGCCCTTCGTGCTGTCGTACATCGCTACATCAGCCGCCTGCTGGAAGGTCGGGATGACTTCGACGACAACGCCAGCCTGGCGCAGTTGGGATTGGATAAAAAAGATATCGAAGAGTTGATCTTCCATCTGGAAGATGAACTGGGTGTCACGGCGTTTACCGCGGAGGAAGACCGGATGCTCAAGACCGCCAGGACAGTGAATGATTTGAGCCGGTTCTTGCTGGAGATCGGGCGGTACTAAGGCTGGTGATCAAACGTACACGAAGCGGCAAGGGAGCTTGCTCCCTCGCCACGGGAAACCTTTCACCTGTCAGATGATATCTGCCTTTACCGGCGTCGCTGCTGGCGCCGACGCTGTTCGTCGTCTGTACGAACAGGCACGGGTTGCAGAGGCGGTTCGATCAAACCGAGAGCCACGCCCAGGTCATGCAGCCAGTTTTGGATTTTCTCTTTCATGGTGCCCCCTTCAGGGTAGTGCCGAGCGGCCAAAGTTCTGTAGCCCCTTCGTACAGATAATAGTCCGAAGTCCTACGCAATGCTCGCGCAAAGTCACAATGATCTGTTACTGAATCCATCACAATCAGCCTGTGTTCAGGCAATTTCCCGTGCCCGCACCCGTGCCGGTGGAAAAACCACCTGTTGCTGCTCGATCCAGGCATTCAGGTTGGCCCCGACCATGCCCTTGCGCCACATCAGCCAGGTGGTAGCACTGGCGAACGGCTCGGCCAACGGATGCACGGCCACACTCTCACGACCCGGCAGACTGGCGAGCATCGACTCCGACATCAGCGCCACACCTGAACCGGCAATCACACATGCCAGCATCCCCGGATAGGACTCGATCTCCATCGCCCGGCCCATGGCCGCGTGGTCATGGGCGAACCAGGCTTCCAGTCGCATGCGGTAGGAGCAGCCCTGGCGAAAGGTGAACACCGAGCGACCTTGCACATCCAGCGCGCTGCGCACGGGTGGATGGTCGGCCTCGCTGATCAGCACCAGGCGCTCGTCGCACAAGGGCACCCCGTCGAGCCCGGCCAGTTCCAGGGGGCCATCCACCAGCGCCGCATCGAGTCGGCCGGTGAGCAGGCCTTCGAGCAGTTCACCACTGGGGCCGGATTGCACTTGCAGGTTCACCGCCGGATACAACCGGTGGTAGTGCGCCAAAAGCCCCGGAAGGTGAATCGCCGCCGTGCTGTACATGGTGCCGAGCACGAAGTCGCCCGCCGGTTGCCCGCCCTGCACTGCCGCGCTGGCTTCGTCGCGCAAAGCAAACAGCCTGGCGGTGTAGTCCAGCAGGACTTTTCCCGCAGGCGACAACTGCAAGCGCTGACGTTCGCGCAGGAACAGTTCGACGCCCAGTTGCTCTTCCAGCTGTTTGAGCCGGGTCGACAGGTTCGAGGGCACTCGATGCAGCCGTTCGGCGGCCCGGGTTATGGACCCCTCCTCCGCCACCGCCTGGAAGATGCGCAATTGGCTGAACTCCACGACATTCTCCAAAAAAGAACAAGTTACTCACTATTATTCATTTTTAAAGAAAGTCAATCAGTCCTAGCCTGACGGTCATTGATCCTCCAGACGGAATCCAGACCATGTCTCCCCTGATCCGCTTATCTGCCAGTTTCGTTGCCCTGATGATGGCCATGGGCATCGGCCGGTTTGCCCTGACACCGCAATTGCCGCACCTGCTCAGCGAAGGTCAGATCGACCTGACCGCCGCCGGGCTGATTGCCGCCGCCAACTACCTCGGGTATTTCATCGGCGCGGTGGACGCCATGTTTTCCCGGCGTCCACCGCAAGTACGCCGGCGCTTGCTCGGCGGATTGTGGCTCTGCGTGCTGCTGACCCTGGCTTCGTTCTGGGCCAATGGTTTCTGGTCGCACCTGCTGCTGCGTTTCGGCACCGGCGTGGCCAGCGCCTGGGTGCTGGTGATGATTACCGCCCTGAGCCAGCCACTCGCGGCAGAGGCCGGTCGTCCTCGGCTCGGCGCGCTGGTCTTCGCCGGGCCGGGTTTGGGGATTTTTCTGACCGGTTTGTTGGCCCTGGGCTCGAATCTGCTGGGCCAGACTTCCGCCACCTTGTGGCTGGTGTACGCCGCCGCAGGGCTGGCGATGCTGCTGGGGATCCTGCCGTTCCTGCCACAACCGGGTGTCACCGCGACGGCTGCACCCAGCGCCAGCGCCTCGGGCAATCAAGGCATCGCTCGCCTGGGCTGGATCTATGCCTTGTACGGATTGGGCTACATCATTCCGGCGACCTTTTTATCGCAAATGGCCAACGCGCAATTCCATGGCCAATGGCAGGCCGACCTGTTCTGGCCGTGCTTTGGCCTGGCGGCGGCAACCGGCGTGGTGCTGGTGAGTCTGCGGCGGCAAAAACCCGGCGCCACGGGTCACTGGCTGATGGCGACGTTATGGCTGCAAGCCGCTGGCGTGTTCGCTTGCCTGCTGGGCAACGGTCCTGGCCTGGCGTTGGGTGTGATCCTGTGCGGCACGCCGTTCCTGGCCTGCATGCAACTGGTGATGCAACGCTCCCGGGAACTGGCGCCCCACGCCACCCAGCGTAATGCCGGCCTGCTGACAGCCTGCTTTGCCGTGGGCCAGCTCAGCGGGCCATTGCTGGCGGCGCTGAGCAGTCATTTCAGTGGCGGTTTGCAGCCGGCACTGGTGGTCGCCGGCTGCGGCTTGCTGATCGCCGGCGGCCTGTTGCTTGCACCGGTCAGTGCTGCCCGAGGGCTTTGCGCAAACGACGGCGCAACCACTGCTCGGCGCTGACAAAGGTGATGCCCGCCAATACCAGCACGGCACCGATGATGAAGTTCAGGCTCAGTTCCTCGCCGAGCAGCACCACACCGAAGGTGACGCCGAACAACGGCGTCATGAACGAAAACACCGCGAGGTTCGCTGCCAGGTAACGGCGCAGCAACCAGAACCAGATCAGGTAACTGAAGAACGACACGACCACGCCCTGAAACAGCACACTGGCCACCGCCACATGGGTCAGGCTGACATGGGTGATCTGGCCGCTGAGCAGCGCAATCAACAACAAGCCGAAGAAACCGACAATCAACTGATAGAACAGCGTCAGGGTCACCGGCGCTTCCGACAGGCGCGAGGCGCGCACCACCACCGTGGTCGCGCCCCACGCGGCACCCGCCAGCACGCCCAAGGCATCGCCCATCAACATGCGGTAATCAAGGTTGTCCCAGGACACCCCGCCGGCAAACGCAATGGCAATCCCGATAAAGGCCAGGACAATCCCCAGCCATTGCAACGGCCGCAATCGCTCACTGGGCAGCAACCAGTGCACCCCCAATGCGGTGAAGATCGGCGCGGTATAGAGGAACACCGACATGTGCGCCGCCGTGGTCAGTTGCAGGCCTTCGGAAATGAAGAAGAATTCCAGGCCGAACAGGGCACCGGCCAGCAGACCGCCGCGCCAGGTCGCACCCACCTGGTTCCAGCCGCCCTTCCAGCAGATCAGCAACCCGACCAGCAACGCCGACATACCGGAACGTCCGGCCGCCTGCATCACCGGCGCGATATCGGCCGCCGCCCACTTGATCATCACCTGCTGAACGCCCCAGACCAGGCACAACCCGACCATCACTTGCAGGGCAAACCCGTCGGCGCTGCGCCGGGTGGCGCTCACCGGAACACCTCGAAGACACAATCCATGGCAAAGACTCGGCAGTAAAAAAGCAAAACCCCGGCCTTCTCGTTGAAAAGAAAACACCGGGGCGAAAAATCATGTTGTCGATTATTAACCAGAAAACCAGAAAATGCCGCCCGCCAGAGACCTCTACTTCTCTGCTTGCGCCATCCTGGCCCTCTGTATTGTCAGTGCATCAACTGAGTTCGATGCGATCGGCATGAATGACAATCTGGCCATTCTTGTACAACGCACCGATGGCCTTCTTGAAGTTGCCCTTGCTGACACCGAACAGGCTGCTGATCAACGCCGGATCGCTCTTGTCGCTCACCGCCAGGCTACCGTTGTTTTCGCGCAACTTGGCGAGGATCTTCGAGTTCAGACTGGTGGCCGCTTCCTGGCCGACCGGTTGCAGGCTCAGGCTGATCTTGCCGTCGGCGCGAACTTCCTTGATGAAGCCCTTTTCTTCTTTACCGGCGCGCATGAACTTGAAGATTTCGTTCTTGTGGATCAGGCCCCAATGCTTGTTGTTGATGATGGCCTTGAAGCCCATGTCCGTGGCTTCGGCCACCAGCAAGTCAACTTCCTGGCCCGCGGTATAGTTGGCCGGGGTCTTGTCCAGGTAGCGGTCCAGGCGCGCGGTGGCGGTGATGCGACGGGTGTGCTTGTCCAGGTAGACGTGCACCACCACATACTCGCCCGCCGTCATCTGGCGCTTCTCTTCGGAGAACGGCAGCAACAGGTCTTTCGGCAACCCCCAGTCCAGGAATACGCCGATGCTGTTGACTTCAACAACTTTCAAACTGGCGAACTCACCGACTTGAACTTTCGGCTTTTCAGTAGTTGCGATGAGTTTGTCATCGCTGTCCAGATAAATAAAAACGTTGAGCCAGTCTTCATCTTCGGTAGGAATATCTTTTGGAATATAACGATTAGGCAGAAGGATTTCGCCATCCGCGCCACCGTCCAGATATAAACCGAAGTTAGTGTGTTTAACCACTTGCAAACTGTTGTAACGCCCGACTAAAGCCATGTCCAATACCCTCATTGCGTGGGCGGCATTCTACCCGGTTTTAAGCGCCGCGTTCGGCAGCCGGCCCGATGGCGCGAGAAAATCCTCTGAAACCCTTAATTTTCCCGGGTTTTCTTCGCACCCCGTCCGCTCGTCAGGCCGTTCCGGGCATTTACGCCATGCCCAGGCAAGCGTGATACGGTATTTTCCCAGGCAATGTTATTAGTTAAAACAGCGGCTTAGGTGCATATTTCGAATATTCGCCGGTGGCTAACTACCCCGCCTTTACGAATATGCCGAGGGGATATTTGCCAAGCAATTATCAGGTAATTCCTGTACGATGCCTGGCCAAGTTAATTTTCTACAGGTTAATGGCCGCCATGCGCGTAAAAGCATCCACCAGCAAAGCAAAGCCAGCTCCAGCCGTCGAAACCAGCGAGTCGATCAACAGCCAGATCGCTGCGTTCCTCAAGTCCGGCGGTGAAATCCAGCAAATTGCCAAAGGCGTCAGCGGCCAGACGTTCGGCCCGTCCAAGCAGATCACTCTGGGCAAAAAGTAATCCCCTCGCGTCACCTGGTCCCAAAGCGCTTTGAGCTTCGAAGCGCTTGGACTGGAACCCTCGTTACTCCTCTGGCACTCCCTCAATTCCCGTAGAAATCGACGAACGGCCTTCATTGCCGATCATTCGCCGGTATCCTTGCACACGTCTGGATCAAGCGTTTCAGCGGGCCCGCCAGCCTGTCCTCGCTGTTCATGGAGTGACGCATGTTCAAACCTTTCTATCTATCGGCATTGCTCGCCAGCCTGCTGGCCTGCTCCGTAGCCCACGCACAAATCTTTCAGCGTGAGCTGGGTGCCTTCGACCTCAAGCTCGGCACCACCCCCACCCGCAGCATGGCCCAAGGCCTGGTCAAACCCTCGGCCGTCGGCTCGTTCCACGGTGGCCTGGACCTGAGCCACGACAGCGGTTTCTACGTGGGCCAATGGTCGCCCAGCATGGGCATCAGCCCGGGGAAAGACCTCGAGATCGATTCCTACATGGGTTTTAAACAACCCTTCGACCAGACCCTCGGCTACGAAGTGGGCCTGATCCGCTACAGCTACCCCGAAGTCACCACCCCTGACAGCCAGGAACTGTTCGGCGGTCTGACCTTGCTCGGCAGCCGTTTCGGCATTGCCTTCAGCAATGACCCGGACAAACAGAACAACACCCTGTTCGCTGACTTGAGCGGCAATCAACCGTTCGGTGTCGGTGTCAGCCTGAAATACACCACTCACCAATTCAATACGCCAGTGGCGGTGGATGGCGGGTATGTAGGCAGTTTTACCGATTGGTCGCTGAAATTGTCCCGCCCGTTCATGGGCATCGACCTCGACCTGATCTACAGTGACTCCAGCCTGAGCGGCAGTGGTTGCTCGGCCTATGCCGGGCACAACAACCAATGCGACGGGCTGGTGACGCTCAAGGCCGAACACGCGTTCTATTGATCGGCTGAACTGCCGGGTTCCTCCCGGGTTCACATGAGAATCAGACCCCGAAGGCTGGCTTTCGCAAGGATTCGCCCATGTCCCGCTGGTTCAAACATATCGCCTTTGTGTTGACCGTTACCCTCGCCCTCGGTGCGTGCAGCCGCGTGGGCCTGGCCTACCGCAATCTCGATGTGATCATCCCGTGGACGCTCAGCGACTACCTGGACATGAACGGCGAGCAGAAAAGCTGGCTGGACGAACGCCTGAAGGACCACCTGAGCTGGCACTGCACCACCCAATTGCCCGGCTACCTCGACTGGCTGGACCGCCTGCAAACCATGATCGCCACCAACCAGGTCACCGATGCCGCCTTGCAGGCCCGCGCCCACGAAGCCGAACAGGCGATCGCCGAGACCGCGCGGGAAATCACCCCGTCGGCCATCGAGTTGCTGCAAGGGCTGGATGACAAGCAAGTCGCCGAAATGAACGACGCTTTTGCCAAGGACCAGCGCAAACGCCAGGAGGAATACCTCAAACCTTCCCTCGACCAGCAGATCAAGGAACGCGGCGCGCGCATGGAGAAGCGCCTGAACGACTGGCTCGGGCCGCTGAGCACCACCCAGCGACAGCGGGTAGCCACATGGTCTAGCGCCCTGGGCGAGCAGAACACCCAGTGGCTTGCCAACCGGGTCCATTGGCAGAAGCAATTCAGCGCGGCCGTTGCCCAACGACAGAGCCCCCAATTCCCACAACGTATCGAGACACTTCTGGTCAATCGCGAGAGCTTGTGGACGCCCGCCTATCGTCAGGCCTTTGCCAACACTGAGGCCCAGGCACGTGCGCTGTTCGTGGATCTGATGGCTGACAGCACACCGAACCAACGCGCACGATTACTGAAGAAAATTGAAGGTGTGAGGAAGGACTTCAGCGACTTGAAGTGCCTGAAAGCGGCGAAACAAAGCTGACTGCAACACAAGTCACATGTGGGAGCGGGCTTGCTCGCGAAGACGCCGGCACATCCAACATGGATGTGACTGACAGACCGCTTTCGTCGGAACGCCGCCCGGACCAAGCCCGCTCCCACAAGGGTACAACGGCATTTCAGGCAATCTGCGCCCTCGACGCGACCTCATCGAATGTCATCTCATCCAGCGCATCCTCCTGCTCGTCCAGTACCTGCCGCGGATGATCATTGCCGGGAATACTGCTGTCGATCAGGCTCAACAAGCGCGAACCCCGCGCCGTCAAAATGTAGTTGGTGCCCGTGCCACCTTCGTCCTCCGGTCGCGGCTCGATATAGCCACGCGCCAGCAGTAACTTTTCGTACTCTCCAGCCACCGTTTTCAAGTGATCAAGATTTTCAATCGGCTCGCCTTCCGCGGCCTTCTGCGCGGCATGCTGTTCGGCGTAAGGCCGCGGCGTGAAACTGTGGCCCGCACTGTTTTGCACTTCATGCAGCAAGCGCTCAATCAAATCCCAGTTGTAAGTCGTCATCCTGATTCAACCTCCGGTGCCCGTTCGATTGATGCCCGTGCAATTGAACGGGCCTTACAGGTTGTGACCGGTACACCCGGCCGCCGTTCAGCCGGGCATTTGCTGACGACCGACCGGCGGCATGTCGAAATCCATGCAAGCCAAACGACTAGGCTATGTAAGTCACCTCCCCGCCCCACGCAGGAGAAAACAACATGAATATTCAGAACCATCCCGTCGTATCGCGGGAAGAATGGCTCGCCGCCCGCAAACAGCACCTGGCCCGCGAGAAAGCCTTCACCAAGGAAAGGGACAAACTCAGCGCCGAACGCCGCGACCTGCCCTGGGTGAAAATCGACAAGGACTACCACTTCCAGGGGCCCAACGGCGAACTGAAACTGGCGGACCTGTTCGGGGGGCGCAGCCAGTTGGTCATCTACCACTTCATGTTCGCCGAGGGCTGGGATGAGGGCTGCCCCGGTTGCTCGTACCTGAGCGATCACATCGACGGCGCCAACCAACACCTTGCCCACCATGACGTGGCCGTGGTGGCGGTTTCCCACGCACCGTTCGCCGAATTCCAGGCCTTCAAACGGCGCATGGGCTGGAAGTTCGACTGGGTATCGTCCGAAGGCTGCGATTTCAACTACGACTTTGGCGTCACCGCCCGAGCCGAAGACGTCGCCGCCGGAAAGGCTACATACAACTACGAAAAAACCGACGGCGCCGAGGAAGAACTCCCCGGTCTCAGCGTGTTTTATCGCAACGAAGCTGGCGACATCTTCCACACCTACTCCACCTACGCCCGGGGCCTGGACTTGCTGGTCGGCGCCTACAACTACCTCGACCTGACGCCCAAGGGCCGCAACGAGGAGGAGATCATGGAATGGGTGCGGCATCACGACAAATATGGGGAACAGGAGAAGTCGAGCTGCTGTCATGGTGGTTAGCCCCAGGCACCGAGGCGCGGCCTTCGCGGGCAAGCCACGCTCCCACAGTTTCGGTGGTGTTCACAAAACCTGTGGGCTTGCCCGCGACGGAGTTCTGACAATTACAGACTGAACTTTCCTCTGCGGCCAGCGCTCAACCGGTTAACCCGCCTTGACCGAAGCTGAGGCCCGCCCCCATGAAACCACTGCTGAAGAAGCTCACTCTCGCCGCTGCCCTCGCCTGTGCCCTGCCCGCCTGGGCCTGCACCCTCGATGAAGCCACTGCCAAGCGCGAACAACTGGCCCGGGAAGTGGCCAGGCTCACCGAGCAGAACCCGGCCAAGGCCAAGGAGATCAATGACGAATTGCAGAAAATGGACTTGGGGACGGCGGCCAAGGACTTGCCGGATAAATGCCAGTTGATCGATCAGCGCTTGAAGGAATTGGAGTCCGCCGAGAAGAAAGCCGAAGGCTGATAAACGCCAGGCATAAAAAACCCGGACACTGTCCGGGTTTTTCACAGGCCCTCTACAACGACTTACTCAGCCGCCGGCGCTTCCGGCTTGCGGCGCTTGAGCGGGGCCATGCCGTCCTTGCTGACCAGCGAATCGCTCTTCGGCCGGTTGGCGCTCTTGCGCTTGGTCGGGGTCTTGGCGGCGGTTTTCTTCTTGTCGCCCTTGGCGTCGGTCTTTTTCTTCTTCACGCCGACGGCCTTGCCCGAGGCCTTGACCTTTTTCGGTCCGCCGTAGGTGCCTTTGACTTCCTTGATGGTGCGGCGCTCGAAGCTCTGCTTGAGGTAGCGCTCGATGCTCGACATCAGGTTCCAGTCGCCGTGGCAGATCAGCGAGATGGCCAGGCCATCGTTACCGGCGCGACCGGTACGACCGATGCGGTGCACGTACTCGTCGCCACTGCGCGGCATGTCGAAGTTGATTACCAGATCCAGGCCGTCCACGTCCAGACCGCGAGCGGCGACGTCAGTGGCCACGAGGATTTTCACGCCGCCCTGCTTCAGACGGTCGATCGCCAGTTTGCGATCCTTCTGGTCTTTCTCGCCGTGCAGCACGAACGCTTTGTATTCCTGCGCCACCAGGCGGCCGTAGATACGGTCGGCCATGGCCCGGGTATTGGTGAAGACGATAGCCTTCTGGTAAGTTTCGTTGGCCAGCAGCCAGTTGACGATCTGTTCTTTGTGCTGGTTGTGGTCAGCGGTAATGATTTGCTGGCGGGTGGTGTCGTTCAGCTGGCTGACCGCGTTGAGCTGCAAGTGCTCAGGGTTGTTCAAGACCTTGGCGATCATCTCGCGCAGGCCCGAACCGCCGGTGGTGGCGGAGAACAGCATGGTCTGCTGACGGTTGGTGCACTCGTCCACCAGGCGCTGAACGTCTTCGGCGAAGCCCATGTCGAGCATGCGGTCGGCTTCGTCGAGTACCAGTACTTCAACTTCTTTCAAGTCGAGGTTACCGGCGTTCAGTTGCTCGATCATCCGGCCCGGCGTACCGATCAGGATGTCCGGCACCTTGCGCAGCATCGCAGCCTGGACCTTGAAGTCTTCACCGCCGGTGATCAGACCGGACTTGATGAACGTGAACTGCGCGAAGCGCTCGACTTCCTTGATGGTCTGCTGAGCCAGTTCGCGGGTCGGCAGCAGGATCAGGGTCTTGATGCTGACGCGGATTTTCGCCGGGCCGATCAGACGGTTGAGGATCGGCAAAACGAATGCAGCGGTTTTGCCGCTACCGGTTTGCGCCGTCACCCGCAGGTCACGCCCCTGGAGCGCCAGCGGGATGGCCGCGGCTTGCACAGGCGTTGGCTCGACAAATTTCAGCTCGGCCACGGCTTTGAGCAGGCGTTCGTGCAGGGCGAATTGGGAAAACACGGGTGCTACCTCGAAGAAATGCAAAAAAACAGCTGCATAGGGTAACGGTTTCGAGCGCTCAGGCCGAGTTTCTTTATACAAATGGCGGTAAACAGTTGGTTTTTTGTTGCCTGATTTTTCCCGAAACGTAATACAAAGCGTCTTAAATGCTCTAATCCCCTCTCGCGCCTTACAGAAGAATCGTTTTGACCATGGATATCAAACAGCTCTGGACCAACGTCCTGGACCTTTGGGGTGCCCTCGACCAGCACCCGCTCGTGCACTCCAGCCTGTCGCTGTTGTTGCTGCTGGCAATTGCGCTGTTCCTCGGACGGGTGGCGCGTTACCTCATTCTGCACGCGGCCAAAATGCTCGGCCGCCAGCCGGCCCTGCACTGGGTCAATGATTTTCTGCAGAACAAGGTGTTTCATCGCCTGGCGCAGATCACACCTTCGCTGGTGCTCCAGTTCGGTCTCAATCTGGTGCCGGACCTGAGCAAAACCAGCCTGAATTTCCTCGGCAACGTCGCCCTGTCCTTCACCTTCCTGTTTCTGCTGCTGGCGGTCAGCGCCCTGCTCAACGCCCTGCTGGACATCTACGCCCGCACCGAGCACGCCCGCACCCGCTCGATCAAGGGCTATGTGCAACTGGCGAAAATGGTGTTGTACGTATTTGGCGCGATCGTCATCGTCGCCACGCTGATCGACCGCTCGCCGCTGTTACTGCTGTCGGGCCTGGGTGCCATGTCGGCGGTGATTCTGTTGGTCTACAAGGACACGCTGCTGTCGTTCGTCGCCAGCGTGCAGTTGACCAGCAACGACATGCTGCGGGTCGGCGACTGGATCGAAATGCCACAGGTGGGCGCCGACGGCGATGTGGTGGACATCACGCTGCACACGGTCAAGGTGCAGAACTTCGACAAGACCATCGTCTCGATCCCGACCTGGCGCCTGATGTCCGAGTCGTTCAAGAACTGGCGCGGCATGCAGGCCTCCGGTGGCCGCCGGATCAAACGCAGCCTGTTCATCGACGCCAGCGGCGTACGCTTCCTGCGTGACGACGAAGAGCAGAAGCTGTCCCAGGTGCACTTGCTGACCGACTACATGACCCGCAAACAGGCCGAACTCAAGGCCTGGAACGAAGCCCAGGGCAACGTCGCGGCCATGTCGGCCAACCGCCGGCGGATGACCAACATCGGCACTTTCCGCGCCTATGCGCTGGCCTACCTGAAGAGTCACCCGGGGATCCAGCCGAACATGACCTGCATGGTGCGCCAGATGCAGACCACGGCCCAAGGCATTCCGCTGGAAATCTACTGCTTTACTGGCACCACGGCGTGGGCCGATTACGAGCGGATCCAGGGGGATATTTTCGACTACCTGCTGGCGGTGCTGCCGGAGTTTGGGTTGAGTCTTTATCAGCAGCCGAGCGGATCGGATTTGCGTGCGGGGATATTGCCGGCGGTACTGGGCGCGAGCCATATTCCCGAAGCTGAAAAGCGCAGGATGTAACACCTAAATAACCTGTGGGAGCGAGCTTGCTCCGGGCGGCGCTCCGACGATGAGGGCGTGTCAGTCAACATATGTGTCGTCTGACAGTCCGCAATCGCGAGCAAGCTCGCTCCCACAAGGGTTACATCGTTTTCAGAATTTGCGGGTTACTTGACCTGCCGCTGCGGTGCCTTGTGCACCATGGTGTAGGCGTAATCCACGCCCATGCCGTACGCGCCGCTGTGCTCCAGCACCAGTTCCATCACCGCCTCGTAAGTGTCCTTGTGCGCCCAGTCACGCTGGTATTCGAGTAACACTTGTTGCCAGGTCACCGGTACCGCGCCGGCCTGAATCATCCGTTGCACCGACATGTCGTGGGCTTCCTTGCTGGTGCCGCCGGAAGCGTCGGTGACGATGTACACCTCGTAACCTTCAGCCAGGGCCTCCAGTGCCGGGAAAGTCAGGCAGACCTCGGTCCACAGCGCAGCAATGATCAGCTTCTTGCGACCGGTGGCTTTCACCGCGTCGACCAATGCCTTGTCTTCCCAGGAGTTCATCGAAGTGCGCTCGATCGGTTTTTGATCCGGGTGCACGGCCAGCAATTCGGGCCAGATGTAACCGCTGAAGCTTTCAGTTTCGACCGAGGTGTAGATGGTCGGCACGTTGAAGATCTTCGCCGCCTTGGCCAGGCCCACGGTGTTGTTCTTCAGAGTCTGGCGGTCAATGGACTGCACGCCGAAAGCCATTTGCGGCTGGTGGTCGATCAGGATCAGGGCGGAGTTGGTTGGGTTGAGCAGTTCACGAATAGACATGGCGCGTTCCTTTTGATGTCGATACTTCGAATGGGTAAGGGGTTAGTCGACCTTGCCTTCAGCGGCGTTGTTGTCGGCTTGGATGTCACTTTAGGGGCTGGCGATAAAAGGGACAATTACCTAAAATCGAGAATAATTGATTCTAAAATAGGGACAATATGGATCGCATCGAATGCATGCGCGCCTTCGTCGTCACGGTCGGCGAGAACGGCTTCGCCGCAGCCGCCCGGGCCATGGACGTGCCGCGCTCGAAAGTCAGCAAACAGATTCAGGCGCTGGAAGAAGCCATCGGCGTGCAATTGCTGCAACGCACCACCCGCAGCCTGCACCTGACCGAGGCCGGAGCCGAGTATTTCGATGCAGCACGGGAGGTGTTGGCGGCACTGGACGAGGCCGAGCAACGCGCCCGTGACGGCATCGGCGAGTTACGCGGTGTGTTGCGGGTCAATGCGCCGATGTCGTTCGGTCTTCGGCGGCTGGGGCCATTGATTCCGCTGTTTCATGAGCAGAATCCGAACATCGAGCTGCAACTGGTGCTCAGCGACCAGCAGGTCGACCCTGTGCGGGGCGGCTTTGACGTGACCATCCGTATCGCCAGCATGCCTGACTCGACGATGATCGCCCGGCAACTGGCACCCGCGCCGCGCATCATGGTGGCATCCCCGGCTTATCTCCAGCGCGCGGGCGCTCCGCAGACTCCGCAAGATCTGCGCGCCCATCAATGCCTGAACTACGGGTATCTGCAGAGCGGTGTCAGCCTGCAACTGTGCAATGGCAAGGAAACCCAGCGGGTGAACGTCACCGGCCCACTGCACGCCAACAACGGCGACCTGCTGGCCCAGGCCGCCGAAGCCGGCATGGGCATCGCCCTGCTGCCCGACTTCATCGTCGAGGATGCGCTGGCGGCCGGGCGACTGGTGCCAGTGCTGTGCGAATGGCAGGCCCCGGCGATCACCATCAATGCGGTGTATTCGTCGGCGCGGCGGGTACCGCAGAAGACCCGGGCGTTTATCGAGTTTCTGGTGGGGCAACTGGCGCCGAAGTGATTTTCGAGATCACACAATCCCTTGTAGGAGCGAGCCTGCTCGCGAAAGCGGTGGGACAGGCAACATCATAGTCGACTGACACTCCGTCATCGCGAGCAGGCTCGCTCCCACAAGGTTTGCGTCTATTGCGGCGCTGCAAATTACTTGAGTTGCCGCTGCGGTACCTTGTGCACTGGGAATGGCGTTGATCCGATCACAAGTGATCAAGAACCCACTTTTGAACTGCCGCTGTATCATTTATATCGCCATTAAAAACAAATTGCGGATCATAACTTTTATTATTTCCTCGCGTTCGATCTCTCCAAACCTTTAACGGTAGCCAGAACTGGGCACCACTCGGCAATGTTTGAGAGCCCACGTCAATATAAAGTGTATCGCCGCTCGTTGATAATCCCAAATGGACAACCCCCGGAATTGCAAGAACGACGTCCGCAAAGTCTAGACAGGCACTCGTGCAAAATGAGTCAGTAACCAGCGCAAGCTTACCTTTAAAACCTTGAGCATTTAATCCTCTCGAACCCTCTTGATCGACCGAGGAAGTGTTCGGCTGTCGTAACCAGTCCGTCTTCTCGTGAAGCGCGAACTCCATCGAATTAGTCAAACCAAAAACAAATTTATAAGCCTCACTATCTTTTCCATAGTCGTTTCCCATGGCAGTTAGAGCTTTATTGAGCGTTGAGAGTGCAAAAGGAGAAACCCGCCACATAGCATACGCACGAGATGGCCTGTCCAAGCTTTTTGCCCATTGCGAACCTAACAGAGCAGAAAGTATTTCAGCCCCAACTAAACTGTTACCACCGCGATTGCCTCGTGTATCAAGTACAACCAGCTTGGCATCATTGATACTCTTGATGGCCTCGAGCATTTTATCGAGGGAAGCGTTATCGGCTGCTGACGGCATGAAATTTGATACATGTATCCAGTATCGCCCGTCTCCCAAATTCTGGAGCGTTTGAGGTGGTTGAGGTTGGCGCATGAAAGCCTCCAATTGGCCGGAGTCTTCTTGCCATAACAGAGTAAAGTTTTGTCTTACTCCATTTGGAAGCGCAACTAAACAACTTTTTGATAAGTCTCTCGCCAGTACGGGATAGTTGGCATCATCGACAGTTAACTGCTGAGCCAAATGCAACCAAGTGGATTGTAGATTAAGTCTACGATCAATATATGGAGATATTTCACTCTCTAGTTCTTCGCGGACCGATTTGTTACCACACGATATAACCTCGGAATCTATCGGCGGTAGCGGTATGGGCCAATTTTTAGCAACCTGCTTTACAACGAAACTCTGACCTCGCATATCCAAAATGAAACCTGCCCAGGATGATTTTCCTTTATCAGGTTGACTCAACCTTACGTGTCCATCCTTGAAGCCCGCGATGTAAAAATTAAGCACGGCTTGCGAGTCTTTCCTTGAGCTGACGCGTTTGGACAACTGACTCGCTTCCAAATAACCCCGCTCAACCCACTCTATAAAAGACTCATTATCACTATCTATAGCGCCTGGGTGAGAAGTAATTATCAGTTGTCGAATAACAGAAAGGTCATTGACAGTTAGATCTCTCCAATGCTTTGCATTCGCTTCATCAGCCAACACGAAAGGCGGTAAAACAACAAGCATAAAAAGTGTTAAGAATAAACGCCTTAAGAGAAACACATCAGCATTACAAGTCATTTAAAACACCAAAAAAAACCAGACAAATGATGGTCACATAGATGTCATCTGATCATTGCGCACCAATACGCCAACGCTCGCTGCTAGCCAATACCAGCCAAGCCGCCCCTCAGGCAAGGCATCTGCCTGCTAGCCCATCCGCCGTAGCTGTGATCTTTTGATTTTTAACATCAAAAGATCGCAGGCTGCGCCAGCTCCTACACAGATCTCGTGACGGGTCTGATGCCCAACCGACTGATCCACACCGCCAGCAAAATCACCGAACCGCCGAGCAACAACCGCCCCAGTTCTTCATGCTGGTTCCAGATCAGCAGGTTGATCAGCAACCCCACCGGTACATGCAGGTTGTTCATCACCGCCAGCGTCCCGCCATTGACCAGGCACGCGCCCTTGTTCCACCAGTAGAGGCCCAAAGCGGTCGAGACCAGGCCGAGGAACAACAGCACGCCCCATTGCAAAGGCGCTTCGGGCAGGAAGTTCTGCTTGCCGAACAACAGAAACGCCGGCAACGCCACGGCCAGTGCGCCTAGGTAGAAGTAGCCAAAGCGACGGTAATGCGGCAGATCGCTCGGGTGGCGCGCAACCAGGTGTTTATAGAGCACCTGCCCGGCGGCGTAGGTGAAGTTGGCCAGTTGCAGCAACAGGAAGCCCATGAAGAAGTCCGGGTTGATCCGGTCAAGGCGAATCACCGCCGCCCCCGCCACCGCCACCAGCGCCGCGACCAGGGCCCAGGAATTGAAGCGACGATTGAGCGCATCTTCGATCAGGGTCACGTGCAGCGGCGTGAGGATGGTGAACAGCAACACTTCCGGCACCGTCAGTACGCGAAAGCTCAGGTACAGGCAGACGTAGGTCACGCCGAACTGCAACGCGCCGATCAGCAGCATGCCGCGCATGAATGCCGGCTCAACCGAGCGCCAGCGGGTCAGCGGGATGAACACCAGCCCTGCCAGCAGTACCCGTACCAGCACCGCGAAGTAACTGTCGACATGACCGGCCAGGTATTCGCCGATCAAACTGAAGGAAAACGCCTGGATCAGCGTGACAAAAAGTAGATAGCCCATGCTCGCCTCATTTCGAATGGCGGCGACGATAGCGGTTTTTGCTTTGAATCGCGATCCCCGAAAGCTGTCGGAAAACACGCTAAAACCTGTGGGAGCGGGCTTGCTCGCGAAGAGGGAGTGTCAGTCGACATAAATGTGGGATGACATACCGCTTTCGCGAGCAAGCCCGCTCCCACAGGGTTCTTGGGTGATGGCTGATTCACAGGCAAAAAAAAGCCCGATCTCGCTAAAGCGTTCAATCGGGCCAGGGCACTCAGGAGCAACCAGTGCGAAGGGAGGTTCGATGCGCGTACAGGCTTGAAGGGTTGCGCCAGGTCACTAGACCATCCAGCGATTATCTGGCGATTAACCGGTCAGGCCACTTGCGAGAGCTTGGCGTTTGCCTGGTTCAGGCCTTTCTCCTGGAAGTCACCGCCCAGGTTCATGCCTTCGGCGTGGATGAACGTCACGTCGTGGATGCCGATGAAGCCCATGACCTGACGCAGGTACGGTTCCTGGTGATCGGCGGTGCTGCCGGCATAGATGCCGCCGCGAGCCGTCAACACATAGGCACGCTTGCCGCTGAGCAGGCCTTGCGGGCCGGTCTCGGTGTACTTGAAGGTCACGCCGGCCCGCAGCACATGGTCGAGCCAGGCTTTCAGGGTGCTGGGGATCGCAAAGTTGTACATGGGCGCGGCCATGACCAGTACATCGGCGGCGAGCAATTCATCGGTCAACTGGTTGGAGCGTTCCAGGGACGCCTGCTCGATGTCGCTGCGCTGCTCGGCGGGTTTCATCCAGCCACCCAGCAAGTTGATGTCCAGGTGCGGCACCGGCTTGGCGGCCAGGTCCCGGACGGTGACCTGGTCATTCGGGTGAGCGGCTTTCCACTGGCTGATGAAGGTCTGGGTCAGCTGACGGGAAACCGAGTCTTGCTGACGGGCACTGCTTTCGATGATCAGAACGCGGGACATGGGATGTAGCCTCCATCTGAGAATGCTTCAGGTCGATGGAGCGAAGGTTAAACAGAGTCATATCGATGAAAAAGCGCAAATAACTGCTATAACCCATCAATAAATTCGTTTATAAGCAACCCATGCCCCTGTGGGAGCGGGCTTGCTCGCGAAGGCGGTGTGTCATTCAACGTTGATATCGACTGACACGGCCTCTTCGCGAGCAAGCCCGCTCCCACAGGGGTTGGATGTCATTTCGGGGTGCAGGTCAGCTCGATGCGCAATTTGATGATGTTGCGGCTGAATTTGGCCGTGGCGTTTTTGTGTTTGCCGGCCGGTACATCGAGCTTGCGAGTGCGGGGGGCTTCCGGGCCATTGATGAAAACGGCCTTGCAGCTCGCATCGACGTCGCCGTAGTTGGCCACCTGAATGGAGCCGATGTCGCTATCCGTGTCGTAGGTCTGGTAATCGATCTTCATGCCGTTGAGGTCTTTTTTCACATCGATCGGGTAAGCCATCGCCGTCAGCGGCAGAAGCGCCAGCAGCACACAACAGAATTTTTTCATTCAGCAGCCTCCAGTAAGGGCTGCCAGCTTAGGACAAGAGGAGCTCAACATGAAAGCGCCCCGCGTGACCCTTGATCAATGGCGAACGCTGCAGGCCGTGGTCGATCACGGTGGTTTCGCCCAGGCCGCCGAGGCGCTGCACCGCTCGCAATCGTCAGTCAGCTACACCGTGGCCCGCATGCAGGATCAACTCGGTGTGCCGTTGCTGCGCATCGACGGACGCAAAGCCGTGCTGACCGAAGCCGGCGGCGTGCTGTTGCGCCGCTCGCGGCAACTGGTGAAACAGGCCAGTCAACTCGAAGACCTGGCCCATCACATGGAGCAGGGCTGGGAAGCCGAAGTGCGCCTGGTGGTCGATGCCGCTTACCCAAGCGCCCGCCTCGTCCGCGCCTTGACCGCGTTCATGCCGCAAAGCCGTGGCTGCCGGGTGCGTCTGCGTGAGGAAGTGTTGTCGGGTGTGGAGGAAGTCCTGCTCGAAGGCGTGGCCGACCTGGCCATCACGGGTTTCAGTATTCCCGGTTACCTGGGCGCGGAGTTGAGCGACGTCGAATTCGTCGCGGTCGCCCACCCGGAGCATCCCCTGCACCGCCTCAACCGCGAACTGAGCTTCCAGGACCTGGAAAGCCAGATGCAAGTGGTGATCCGCGACTCGGGCCGCCAGCAGCCACGGGATGTCGGCTGGCTCGGTGCCGAGCAGCGCTGGACCGTCGGCAGCCTGGCCACCGCCGCGACCTTCGTCAGCAGCGGCCTGGGGTTTGCGTGGCTGCCCAGGCACATGATCGAACGGGAACTCAAGGAAGGTACGCTCAAGCTGCTACCGTTGGATCAGGGCGGCAGCCGTAACCCGAGCTTCTACCTGTATTCGAACAAGGACAAACCGCTGGGGCCGGCCACGCAGATTCTCATCGAACTGCTGCGTACGTTTGACACCGCACCACTGGACGCACCGTTCGCCGCCCCCGAACAAGCCTGACACGGAGTGTATGCATGGCCTATTTCGAACACGAAGGTTGCAACCTGCACTATGAGGAATATGGCCACGGCATACCGCTGCTGCTGGTCCATGGCCTGGGCTCCAGCACGCTGGACTGGGAAAAACAGATCCCGACACTTGCCACCCGCTACCGGGTGATCGTCCCGGATGTGCGCGGTCACGGCCGTTCCGACAAACCCCGGGAGCGCTACAGCATTGCCGGATTCAGCGCTGACCTGATTGCACTGATCGAGCACCTCAATCTCGGTCCGGCACACTATGTCGGCCTGTCCATGGGCGGCATGATCGGCTTCCAGTTGGGCGTGGATCAGCCGCAACTGCTCAAGAGCCTGTGCATCGTCAACAGCGCGCCCGAGGTCAAACTGCGCAGCCGCGATGACTACTGGCAGTGGTTCAAGCGCTGGAGCCTGATGCGCGCCCTTAGCCTGGGTACCATCGGCAAGGCGCTGGGCGGCAAGTTGTTCCCGAAACCCGAGCAGGCCGACTTGCGACAAAAGATGGCCGAGCGCTGGGCAAAAAACGACAAACATGCTTATCTCGCCAGCTTCAATGCCATTGTCGGCTGGGGAGTCCAGGAACGACTTTCGAAGGTCACCTGTCCAACCCTCATCGTCAGCGCCGACCGGGACTACACACCGGTGGCGCTGAAGGAAAACTACGTAAAACTGCTGCCTGACGCGCGGCTGGTGGTGATCGCCGATTCACGCCACGCCACGCCGCTGGACCAGCCGGAACACTTCAACCAAACACTGCTGGAGTTTCTGACCGCAGTCGACACCACCACTCAGGATCACTGACCCATGCTGAAAAAAATCGCCCTCGCCGCAGGCTCCGTCCTGTTTGCCGCCAACCTGATGGCCGCGACGCCGGAAAAGGCACCGCATGTGCTGCTGGACACCACCAACGGCCAGATCGAAATCGAACTGGACCCGGTCAAGGCTCCGATCAGTACCAAGAACTTCCTTGCGTACGTCGACAGTGGCTTCTACAACAACACGATTTTCCACCGGGTGATTCCGGGTTTCATGGCCCAGGGCGGTGGTTTCAGCTCCTCGATGCAGCAGAAACCAACCAAGGACCCGATCAAGAACGAAGCCAGCAACGGCCTGCATAACGTACGCGGCACGCTGTCGATGGCACGCACCTCCGATCCTGACTCGGCCACCAGCCAGTTCTTCATCAACGTCAAGGACAACGACTTCCTTGATCCGGGCCGCGATGCCGGTTACGCCGTGTTCGCCAAAGTGGTCAAGGGCATGGATGTGGTCGATATCATCGTCAATGCACCGACCACCACCAAAAACGGTATGCGCGACGTGCCGGCCGATCCGGTGTTCATCAAGTCGGCCAAGCGCATCGACTGAGACTAAGCTGGACAAGGATGTCCGAGCCGTTGCCGGTGCTTGCCGGCAACGCTCAAACCGTTAAAAGGAGAGCCCGCTCGCGGGCGAACAACCAATGCTTTATCGCCGCTTTGAAAAACTGATCGATGTTTTCCGTGAAGCACCGACGGCGTCTCCGCCGGACCGGGTTTTCCCTTTCTACACTTATTACCTCAAGCAGGTCTGGCCGAGCTTCGCCGCCCTGCTGATCGTCGGCCTGATTGGTGCTTTGATCGAGGTGGCGTTGTTCAGCTACCTGAGCCGCATCATCGACCTGGCCCAAGGCACGCCGAACGTCAGTCTGTTCCAGGATCATGCCCTCGAACTGACCTGGATGGTGGTGGTTGCGCTGGTGCTGCGCCCCATATTCGTAGGCCTGCATGATCTGCTGGTGCACCAGACCCTGAGCCCCAGCATGACCAGCATGATCCGCTGGCAGAACCACAGCTACGTGCTCAAGCAGAGCCTGAACTTCTTCCAGAACGACTTCGCCGGGCGCATCGCCCAACGCATCATGCAAACCGGCAACTCACTGCGCGATTCCGCCGTGCAGGCCGTGGATGCGTTGTGGCATGTGCTGATCTACGCCATCAGTTCGCTGGTGCTATTCGCCGAAGCGGATTGGCGCCTGATCATCCCGCTGCTGACCTGGATCTTCGCCTTCATCGGCGCCCTCTGTTACTTCGTGCCACGGGTCAAGGATCGCTCGGTGGTGGCGTCCGATGCGCGCTCAAAACTCATGGGGCGGATTGTCGACGGCTACACCAACATCACCACCCTGAAACTGTTCGCGCACACCAACTTCGAGCAGCAATACGCCCGCGAAGCCATCAAGGAACAGACCGAGAAGGCGCAACTGGCCGGCCGCGTGGTCACCAGCATGGACGTGGTCATCACCAGCATGAACGGCTTGCTGATCGTCTGCACCACCGGCCTGGCCCTGTGGTTGTGGACGCAGTCGTTGATCAGCGTGGGAGCGATTGCCCTGGCCACCGGCCTGGTGATCCGCATCGTCAACATGTCCGGCTGGATCATGTGGGTGGTGACCGGCATCTTCGAAAACATCGGCATGGTCCAGGACGGTCTGCAGACCATTTCGCAACCGGTCAGCGTCACCGACCGCGACCAGGCCAAACCCCTGGCAGTGGCCCGTGGCGAAGTGCGCTTCGAACAGGTGGATTTCCACTACGGCAAGCAGAGCGGGATCATCGGCGGCCTCAACCTGACCATCAAGGCTGGCGAGAAAATCGGCCTGATCGGCCCGTCCGGTGCCGGCAAGTCGACCCTGGTGAACCTGCTGTTGCGCCTGTACGACGTCGAAGGCGGACGCATCCTGATCGACGGCCAGAACATCGCCGACGTCAGCCAGGAAAGCCTGCGCGAACGCATCGGCATGATCACCCAGGACACCTCGCTGCTGCACCGCTCGATCCGCGACAACCTGCTGTATGGCAAACCCGACGCCACCGACGCGCAACTCTGGGAAGCGGTGCACAAGGCCCGGGCTGACGGATTCATTCCTTCGCTGTCGGACGCTGAAGGCCGCACCGGTTTCGATGCCCACGTCGGTGAGCGTGGGGTGAAACTCTCCGGCGGCCAGCGCCAGCGCATCGCCATCGCCCGGGTACTGCTCAAGGACGCGCCGATCCTGATCATGGACGAGGCCACCTCGGCACTGGATTCGGAAGTCGAAGCGGCGATCCAGGAAAGTCTCGAAACCCTGATGCAGGGCAAAACCGTGATCGCCATCGCTCACCGGCTCTCGACCATCGCCCGGATGGACCGGCTGGTGGTGCTGGAAGACGGCAAGATCGCCGAAACCGGAAGCCATGCCGAGCTGCTCGCCCATGGCGGTTTGTATGCACGGTTGTGGCAACACCAGACCGGTGGGTTTGTCGGGATTGATTGAGTTTGCGGCGGCCACAAAACCTGTGGGAGCGAGCTTGCTCCGGGCGGCGTTCCGACGATGGCGGAGTGTCAGTCGACAGTAATGTCGTCTGGTCCACCGCTATCGCGAGCAAGCTCGCTCCCACAGGGTCCCCAGTGAAGCTGATCGATCACAAAAAACCGCCAGACCCCGCCAACAACGGGGCCTGGCGGTTTTTTATGCCTGCTGGAATTCTGAAAAAACCGTGCTGTACTCACTTCAACGTTCTGGAGGTGGTTCTGCAGTCCATCGGCTGGATGCTAAAGGCAGCATAATCTCGAAAGGGCTCACTCTCATGTCTCTGTTAAAACGTTCGGCTACAGAGTTGGTAGGTACGTTCTGGCTGGTGTTGGGTGGTTGCGGCAGTGCGGTGTTGGCCGCGGCTTTTCCGGAGGTGGGGATCGGTCTGCTCGGGGTGTCCTTCGCGTTTGGCCTGACAGTGCTGACCATGGCTTTCGCCATCGGCCATATTTCCGGCTGTCATCTCAACCCCGCGGTATCCCTCGGCCTGGTGGTGGGTGGGCGGTTTCCAGCCAATGAATTGCCGGCCTACATCGTTGCCCAGGTCATTGGCGGCGTGATTGCAGCCGCCCTGCTGTACTTCATTGCCAGCGGCAAACCCGGTTTCGAACTGGCGGGAGGCCTGGCGTCCAACGGCTACGGCGAACACTCGCCTGGCGGCTATTCGATGGCGGCGGGGTTTGTCTGTGAACTGGTGATGACCGCGATGTTCATCCTGATCATCCTTGGCGCCACCGACAAACGAGCACCGGCAGGCCTGGCACCGATTGCCATCGGCCTGGGGTTGACGCTGATCCACCTTATCTCGATCCCGGTCACCAACACCTCGGTCAACCCGGCGCGCAGCACCGGCCCGGCGCTGATCGTCGGCGGCTGGGCGATTCAACAACTGTGGATGTTCTGGGTCGCACCGCTACTCGGTGCAGTAGTCGGCGGCGTGCTGTATCGCTGGCTGGGTAAAGAAGAAAGCTGAAACGCTGAAGATCAGCCTTGTCGATAAGGCAAGGCTGACTTCGCCTCCTCTGCATAAGCCAGCACCCCCAACCGCTCCTGCTCCAGGAAGTCTTTCACCGCCGCTTTCAATCCCGGATGCCGCAAGTAGTGCCAGGAATGGGTAATGACTGGTTCGAATCCGCGAATCAGTTTGTGCTCGCCCTGGGCTCCGGCATCAAAACGCTGGAAACCGTTGGCAATGGCATAGTCCATGCCTTGGTAGAAACAGGTCTCGAAATGCAGGCGATCGAACTCCGCCAGGCATCCCCAGTAACGGCCATAAAAGCTGTCGCCCCCCACCAGGCTGAACGCCATCGCCACCGGCCGTGAACCTTGTTTGGCCAGCACCACGCGAATCGACTCCGGCATGCGTTCGGCCAAAAGGCTGAAAAACTCCCGCGTCAGATACGGCGCTTGCCGGCGCACCGCGTAGGTATTGGCGTAGCAGGCATAGACGAAATCCCATTGCGCCTCGCTCAGTTCCCGCCCCTCCAGCCATTCGAAATCGAAGCCCTGCCCCGCCACCTGCTCGCGCTCCTTGCGCATCTGTTTGCGCTTGCGCGAACTGAGCACATCGAGGAAGTCCTGGAAATCCCGGTAGCCGCGATTCTGCCAGTGGTATTGACAGCCAACGCGCTGCAGCCAGCCGGGCTGCTCACTCAATGCCGCGTCAGTGAACGGATCGGTGAAGTTGATGTGCGCGCTGGAGAGCCCTTCAAGCTCAAGGTAGCCCGGCAGGCTTTTCAATAACTCGAAACCGTCTTCGACCGTGGCCGCCAACAGCCGTGGTCCGGTGACCGGACTGAACGGCACCGCGGTCAACAGCTTGGGGTAGTAGTCGATGCCGGCACGCTCACAGGCATCGGCCCAGGCGTGATCGAACACATACTCGCCGTAGGAATGCCACTTGCGATAACCGGGCAGCGCGGCGATCAAGCGCTCACCTTCAACATGCAACAAATGCTCAGGCTGCCAGCCGGTATGGGGTCCGACGCTGCCGCTGTCTTCCAGCGCGCTCAAAAAAGCGTGACGCAGAAAAGGCTGAGTCTCGGGCACCAGTGCGTCCCATATCTGCGGGGCGATTTCTGACAGTTTTTGCAGGCGTTGCAACGGCATCACCATCCTCACTCTTCATGGCGTGAAAGCCCCGCGAGTATCACCTATCGCTCCGCAATGCACACGGGCAAAACGACGACAGTGCTCTAACTCAATAGTTCACGGCGACTTTGTATCGTCACCGACATGACATCACATTGCCACTGCTCTGTCATAAACCATCGCGATACTGGCGCCTGTTTTTAGAGCGCCGGGTTATACCCGGTCACTGTTTTCCGTCCCTAACGGTCGGTTGTGTCCCGGATGGCTCTGTCATCCCCTCTCATCTTCGGAGATTGATATGCGTCTTGCTTCCACGAAAACTGCGGCGGCCTTGTGCGCTGGCCTGTTGCTGGCCATGAGTGTTCCGGCCAGTGCCGCAGTCGACGCCAAACTGCTCGACATGCTCAAGGCTAACGGCTCGATCACCAACGCGCAGTACAGCGAACTGCAAGCCGAGCTGGCCAGGGATCAGAAAGACCAGCAGATCGCCCGTCAGGCTCAGCAAGAGACCAACGAGCAAATCGCGGCCACCGCGAAGAAAACCGACACACTGAGCGCTTTCGACCAGAAGCTTGCATGGGCGGCAAAGACCCAGTTCAAGGGCGACGTGCGCTTCCGTCAGGAAAACGTCCACAACGATGGCGTGCCGAACAACAAGGACCAGGACCGTCAGCGCATTCGTGCCCGCCTGGGTGCCTACAGCGAAATCAACCCGCAAGTCGACACCGGTATCCGTATCGCCACCGGCAGCAACGACGACGCTCGCTCGACCAACCAGGACCTGAACAACTACTTCGACAAGAAGCAGATCTGGCTGGACCAGGGTTACATCGACTACCACCCGGATGCGATCAAGAACCTGCACCTGGTTGGCGGCAAGATGCCGCAACAATGGGTGAGCATGGGCGACATCATCTGGGATAGCGACATCAGCCCGGAAGGTCTGGCCGTTACCTACAAGTACCCGCTGAGCGGCAGCACCGAGCTGTTCGGTAGCGCCGGTCACTACACCCTCAAGGACAACGTCGACGGCGAAGGCGTGCAGTTCAAGCACGACCTGCGTCTGTACGCTGGCCAGTTGGGTGCGCGCTTCGCCATCACCGACAGCATGAAAATGACCTTGGGCGGCAGTCTCTACGCCTACGACAACGACGACAGCAGCGCTTGCCCTACCTCGGGTACCGTTACTACGCCATGCGCACTGGCTGTCAACGGCAACAGCCCGGGCGAGCAGTTCAAACTGTACGAAGGCTTTGGTCAGCTGGACTTCAGCAACCTGCCGGTTCCGCTGTCGATCTACGGTCAGTACGTCAACAACACCGATGCCAGCAACGACCAGGACACTGGCTGGTTGGCCGGTGTGAAGTCCAAGCTCTACGGCTTCAACGTGGACTACAACTATCGCGACGTGCAGCGTAACGCTGTGGTTGGCGCCTTCACCGACTCCGACTTCGCCAACGGCTTCACCGGTTCGCGCGGCAGCAAGCTGAAAGTGAGCTACGACCTGGACAAGAACTTTGCCCTGGGCGCGACCTACTACATGGCGACCTCGGACCAGACCAACGCCAACATCAACAAGAAGGATTCGGACATCAACACCCTGCAACTGGATGCCGAAGCGAAGTTCTGATTCACCCCGCTACACGACTCGGGCAAGGATGCCCGGGCTCCTTTTACAGCCTGGCGTTGGTGTATCGGTCCCCATCATCCTCCGATGCATCAACGCCGGGCTGTTTCTATTTCTGCTAATCCAACCTGAATGTAGGAGCGAGCTCGCTCGCGAAGGTTGTCAACGATAACGCGTGCAATCTGGATAAACGCAGCGTCTTTGAGTTCTTCGTCGGAACGCCGCCCGGAGCAAGCTCGCTCCTACATCCTACAACTTGCGCAGCAACACGCTACCAATCGAATAACCGGCACCGAACGAACTGAGCACGGCCAGCGAACCGGCGGCCAGATCGTCCTGGTTCTTGTGGAACGCAATCACGGAACCGGCGGAACTGGTGTTGGCGTAGGTGTCGAGAATCACCGGCGCTTCCTGTTCGGTGGCGTCGCGACCCAGCAGTTTCCTGACGATCAAGTGGTTCATGCTGAGGTTGGCCTGGTGCAACCAGAAGCGCTTCACATCGCTGACGTTGAGCTGGTTCTCTTGCAGATGCTCACTGATCAGTTCGGCAACCAACGGGCAGACTTCCTTGAACACCTTGCGGCCTTCCTGCACGAACAGTTTGTCCCTGGCGCCGATGCCCTCTTCCGCCGCGCGGTTGAGGAAGCCGAAGTTGTTGCGGATGTTGTTGGAGAACTTGGTCAGCAGCTTGGTGCTGACGATGTCGAACTGGTACTTGGACGTCGCCAGGTCAGCACGCTCGATGATCACCGCAGTGGCGGCATCGCCGAAGATGAAGTGGCTGTCGCGGTCACGGAAGTTCAGGTGACCGGTGCAGACTTCCGGGTTGACCATCAGGACCGCCCGGGCCTGGCCCAGTTGCACGCTGTTGGCAGCGGTCTGGATGCCGAAGGTTGCGGACGAGCACGCCACGTTCATGTCGAAGCCGAAACCCTGGATACCCAGCGCTTCCTGGACTTCGATGGCAATGGCCGGGTAGGCGCGTTGCAGGTTGGAACAGGCGACGATCACGCCGTCGATGTCGGCTGCGGTCTTACCGGCGCGCTGCAAGGCTTGTTCGGCCGCACCGATGGCCATTTGGCAAAGTACCGACCACTCGTCGTTGGAACGCTCCGGCAGGCATGGGGCCATGCGTTGCGGGTCGAGGATGCCTTCCTTGTCCATGACAAAGCGGCTCTTGATGCCCGAGGCTTTTTCGATGAACGCGGCGCTGGATTCGGTCAATGCTTCCACTTCACCGCGCGCAATGGCCTCGGCGTTGTCGGCGTTGAATTGCGCGACGTAAGTATTGAAAGACTGCACCAGCTCTTCATTGGAAATGCTGTTGGCCGGGGTGTACAGGCCGGTGCCACTGATGACGACGTTATGCATGGTCGTGTCTCTAATCTGTTCAGGCAGAAAGCATTGGCACCGTCGTACCAATACACAAAGGGTCTATTTCCATCCGGGGGACGCAAACCTGGCATCGCTTTATTCCGACCTGCCCGCAGCGCGAAGGCTCAAAACCGCGGGGCCGGCGTTTATAGGCGCGAAGTTTGCCATAAACGTGGGCATTTCGCCCCTTTTGCTGGATCAAACTCCCACTGATACACCACCTGACCTGTGGGAGCGGCGGTGCGGCGATCCGACTTGCTCGCGAAGGCGGTGTGTCAGGCAACAGTGATATCGACTGACACGACGCCTTCGCGAGCAAGCCCGCTCCCACAGGGTATTACACCAGCCTCGGGTTTACGGTTCGACCTGGCTCCACTGCTTGTTCAGGCGCTTGTCGGAGATCGGCACCTTGGTCCCCAACTGTTGCGCAAACAGCGAAACCCGGTATTCCTCCAGCCACCAGCGATACAACTCCAGCTGCGGATCGCGCTTGCCTTCCTGGGCGTGTTTGTTGGCGCGGGTCTGGTATTGCGTCCACAACCCGCTCAACTCGCCGCTCCAGACCCGGTCGCGCTGCACCTGGGTACCGATTTTTTCAAAGCGCTGTTCAATCGCCTTGAGGTAACGCGGTAACTCCTTGAGCCACTGCATCGGCGTTTCCCGGACAAACCCCGGATACACCAGGTGACTGAGCTGCTGCTTGATGTCGTTCAAGGCCACGGCTTGCGCCAGGTCGATCTTGCCCTTGAAGCGTTTTTGCAGGCCATGCCAAAGCTTGAGGATTTCCAGGGTCAGCTTCGCCACACGCTCGGCGTGCTCGGTCCAGGCGCCACGCTTGCGCTCGGCCAGGGACGCCAGACCAGCGCCATCACGGGGCAACGGGTCTTCGCCCTCAAGAATGCAGCTGTCGAGACTGGCCAGCAGAATGTCTTCCACCAGCGCATCGACGCGGCCCATGTCGCGGTACAGCAGGCCCAATTCAGTCAGGCCCGGCAACTTGCCACGGAGGAACTTGGCAGGTTCGGCCAGTTGCTGCATCAGCAAGCGTTGCAACGCGCGGCGATGCTGGAACTCGGCCTCGGCCGGGGTCGAGAACCGCCCTTCCTTGACCGTGCCGCCCTCTTCCACCAGCGCCGGGTAGACCGTCATCGACAGCCCGGCGATCTTCTGCTGGGTTTTCTCGGCCACGGCGGCAAACACTTTCGGCTCCACCGGCTGCTGGCTCTTGGCGGTTTGCGGCACCGCCAATGCGGCTTGGCTGGCCTCGGCGAAACGCGCAGTGAGTTCGGCCAGATCGCGACCTTCGCCGAGGAACTTGCCCTGGGCGTCGACGATTTCCAGGTTCATGCGCAGATGGCTTTCGACCTGCTGCGCCGCTTCGGCCCAGGCTTCGTCGCTGACCCGCGCGCCGGTCATGCGCAGCAGCTCGCGACCCAGGGCCTGAGGCAGTGAGCCCTCGGCAAATGTCATGCGTTGCAAGGCCGCTTTGACGAAGTCCGGCACGGGTACGAAATTCTTGCGCAGAGCCTTGGGCAGGTTGCGCACCAGGGCAATGCACTTGGCCTCGATGACACCCGGCACCAGCCACTCCAGGCGTTCCGGCGGCAGCATCGGCAACAGCGGTGCCGGCACACGCAGGGTCACGCCGTCGCGCGGGTGATTCGGTTCGAAGTGGTAGCTGAGGGCCAATTCCAGATCACCGATATGCAGCGTATCCGGGTAATGCTGGGCGGTGACTTCACTGGCTTCACGGGCCAGCACGTCTTCTTCGCGCATGATCAGCAGCTGCGGGTCTTTCTGGCTGTTGATCCGATACCAGCTGTCGAAGGTCGCCGTCTGATGGATCTCCGCTGGCAATCGCGCGTCATAGAAGGCGTACAGGGTTTCTTCGTCGGCGAGGATGTCGCGACGGCGGGCCTTGGCTTCCAGTTCGTCGAGCTGTTCCAGCAATTGCTTGTTGGCCGTCAGGCACTTGGCCTTGGACTGAATCTCGCCACGCACCAGTGCTTCGCGGATGAACAATTCGCGGGACACCACGGGGTCGACCGGGCCGTAATGCACCGGCCGACGCCCAACCACGATCAACCCGAACAGGGTGATCTGTTCGAACGCCACGACCTGGCCGCGCTTCTTCTCCCAATGGGGTTCGAAGTGGTTTTTCTTGATCAGGTGCCCGGCCAGCGGCTCGATCCAGTCGGCATCGATCTTCGCCACCATGCGCGCATAAAGCTTGGTGGTTTCCACCAGTTCGGCGGTCATCAGCCATTGCGGGCGCTTCTTGCCGATGCCCGACGATGGGTGAATCCAGAAACGCCGCTGACGCGCGCCGAGGTAATCGCCGTCTTCGGTTTTCTGCCCGATCTGGCTCAGCAACCCCACCAGCACCGCTTTGTGCAGTTTCGGGTAGTCCGCCGGCTCTTTGTTGAGGCTCAGCTGCATGTCGCGGCAGATCAGGCTCAATTGGCGATGGGAGTCGCGCCACTCGCGCAGGCGCAGGTAATTGAGGAAATTCTTGCGGCACCAGTTGCGCAGCGGACTGGCGGTCAGCGCCTGGCGCTGCTCTTCGAAACCGCGCCACAGATTGACCAGCCCGGCGAAGTCCGAATCGGCGTCTTTCCACTGGGCGTGGGCCTGATCCGCCGCTTGCTGACGTTCCGGCGGACGCTCGCGCGGGTCCTGGATCGACATGGCGCTGGCGACGATCAGCACTTCCTGCAAGCTGCCGAGCTTGGCCGCTTCGAGCAACATGCGGCCCATGCGCGGGTCCACCGGCAGCCGCGCCAATTGGCGACCGAGCGGGGTCAGCTCACTGTTGCGGTCCACCGCCGAGAGTTCTTGCAGCAGGTTGTACCCGTCGCTGATGGCCTTGCCATCCGGCGGCTCGATGAACGGGAACGCGCTGACCTCGCCAAGGCGCAGATGCAGCATCTGCAAAATGACCGCCGCGAGGTTGGTGCGCAGGATTTCTGGATCGGTAAATTCCGGGCGCCCAAGAAAATCTTCTTCGCTGTAGAGGCGGATACAGATACCCGGCTCGACCCGCCCGCATCGACCTTTACGCTGGTTGGCGCTGGCTTGGGAAACCGCTTCGATCGGCAGGCGCTGGACCTTGGCGCGATAGCTGTAGCGACTGATACGCGCGGTGCCGCTGTCGATCACATAACGAATGCCCGGCACGGTCAGCGAGGTTTCCGCGACGTTGGTCGCCAGCACCACGCGACGTCCCGGGTGCGACTGGAAAATCCGCTGCTGCTCGGCCGGCGACAAGCGCGCGTACAACGGCAGGATTTCAGTGTGTTTGAGCTGGGCCTTGCGCAGCATGTCGGCAGCGTCACGAATCTCGCGTTCACCGGGCAGGAACACCAGCACGTCACCGGGACTACGACGTTCACTGCGCTCATAAGCGGCGATTTCGTCGAGGGTGGCGAGGATCGCCTGATCCACCGTCAGGTCGTCCTCGACGCGGTTGCCCTCTTCGTCCTGCTCAAGCGTCAGCGGGCGATACCAGGTGTCCACCGGGTAGGTGCGGCCGGACACCTCGACAATCGGCGCGTCATCGAAATGCTTGGAGAAGCGCTCCAGGTCGATGGTCGCCGAAGTGATGATGACTTTCAGGTCGGGGCGGCGCGGCAGCAGGGTTTTCAGGTAGCCGAGCAGGAAGTCGATGTTGAGGCTGCGTTCGTGGGCTTCGTCGACGATGATCGTGTCGTAGCGTTCCAGATAGCGGTCGTTCTGGGTTTCCGCCAGCAGGATACCGTCGGTCATCAGCTTGATCAGGGTGCTGGAATCGCTCTGATCCTCGAAGCGCACCTGATAGCCGACCAGCGCGCCCAGCGGCGTGCCAAGTTCTTCGGCGACCCGGCTGGCGACGCTGCGCGCAGCGATCCGCCGCGGCTGGGTATGGCCGATCAGGCCATGCTGGCCGCGACCGATTTCCAGGCAGATCTTCGGCAACTGGGTGGTTTTGCCCGAGCCGGTCTCACCGGCGATGATCAGCACCTGATGTTTTTCCAGCGCTTTCTTGATTTCGTCGCGCTTGGCGGCAATCGGCAGACTGTCGTCGTAACGAATCACCGGCAGGCTGGCCTTGCGCGCCAGCACCTGCTCACAAGACGCCTGCATCCGCGTCACCCACTGGCCCAGCCTGGCCTCATCAGGTTTCTTGCGCAGCTCAAGCAACTGCCGCCGTAGCCGGTGGCGGTCGGCGAGCATGGCGTGATCGAGGTTTTTCAGCAGTTTGTCGATGGAGGGCGATTCGTCGGTCATCGGGTACGCAATTCAGTCGTCTAGTGGCGCAAGGGGGGCGATTGTCGCAGATTTTACGACCGCTGCGCGGCCGATCGCGAGCAAGCTCGCTCCCACACTGGATCTATGGCGACCACAAAATCGGGGCACTCTGCAGTCAAATGTGGGAGCGAGCTTGCTCGCGATGGCGTCGGTGAGAACTACTCGTTGTCCAGGCCTTTACGCCGATACGGAAACACATCAATCACCTTCCCCGCCCGAATCGCTTCCTGCAGGCTTTTCCAGTAGTCGGCGTTGTACAGCTCGCCATGCAACTGATCGAACAACTTGCGTTGCCCGAAATCGGCAAACAGGAATGGCGGAAACTCTTCCGGGAACACGTCCAGCGGCCCGATCGAGTACCACGGTTCGGACGCCATTTCATCTTCCGGGGTGCGAGGCAGCGGGATATGGCGAAAGTTGGCCTCGGTGAGGAAGCAGATCTCGTCGTAGTCGTAGAACACCACACGACCGTGACGGGTGACGCCGAAGTTCTTCAGCAGCATATCGCCGGGAAAGATGTTGGCCGCCGCCAGTTGCTTGATCGCCAACCCGTAGTCTTCCAGGGCTTCGCGTACCTGCGCCTCGTTGGCGTTTTCCAGATACAGGTTCAGCGGGGTCATGCGGCGCTCGGTCCAGCAGTGGCGGATCAGCACCGTGTCGCCTTCCACCGACACCGTCGACGGCGCGACTTCCAGCAGTTCCTCCAGACAAGCCGGATCAAACTTGCTCAGGGGAAAACGGAAATCGGCGAACTCCTGGGTATCGGCCATGCGCCCGACCCGGTCGACGCTTTTCACCAGGCGGTACTTTTCGATCACCGTGGCGCGGTCGACGTTTTTCGACGGCGAGAAACGGTCCTTGATGATTTTGAACACGGTGTTGAAACCCGGCAGGGTGAACACGCTCATGACCATGCCGCGCACACCGGGGGCCATGATGAACTGGTCGTCGGTGTTGGCCAGGTGATTGATCAGCGCCCGGTAGAACTCCGACTTGCCGTGTTTGTAGAAGCCAATCGAGGTGTACAGCTCAGCAATGTGCTTGCCCGGCAGGATACGCCGCAGGAAGCCGATGAACTCTGCCGGCACCGGCACATCCACCATGAAATACGAGCGGGTGAACGAGAAGATGATCGACACGTCCGCCTCATCGGTGATCAGCGCATCGATCTGGATCCCGCGCCCCTCGAGGTGCAGCAATGGAATCGCCAGCGGCCATTGCTCGTCGGCGGTGTAGATGCGCCCCACCAGGTACGCGCCTTTGTTGCGGTACAGCACCGAGGAAAACAGCTCGACGCTTAGCTCCGGGTCCTTGCACACCCAATCCGGCAGGTTCTCGCGCAGTTGCGCTTCGAGGCGCTTCAGGTCACCGGACAGGTCGGCGTAATCCTCGCTGAAGCGGTAGTCGGCGAAGATGCTGGCGAGCATCGCCGACAATTGGCCTTGCGGTTTGTAGGTGCGGGTTTGCGCGGCCCGGGCACGGCGCAGACTCGGCCGGGTGGTGTGGATGAACATGCAGCCGTCGCTGATCAGGTCATGGCTGAACAGCCCGCAGAAGATCGAGTTGTACCAGGTCTCGGACAGTTCATCGTCGAAGCGCAGGTCGATCAGGCTGATGTAGGCGCTTTTGACCAGCGGCCAGCAGCTGACGTCCAGCGTGCCTGGGTCAAACGCGGTGCGCAGTCGCTCCACCGTTTCACCGACCTTGTCTTCGTACAGATTGATCCGCGCCGCCGACGCCGACTGCGTCTCTTGCCACCGGGCCTGTTCGAAGCGGGCCCGGGCGCCGTCGGTGATCTGGCGAAAATGCTCGCGGTAATCGTCAAAGCCATCGAGGATCAAGCGGGCGATGTCGGCGGCTGGCCACTGCTGCGGCATGGTGAGACCTCTGCGGGAATTCGGGAGGCTTGAGCTTAGCCAGTGAACCGGGTGCAGGAGAAGCGTAATTTTCCGGGTGAATTAAATGCCCGGTTTTCGGTTGCCATCGATCACACACTCAGCAACACTTTCGCCCCTCCCCCAAGGAAGGACCTCGCTGTGAACCCCGTCGATATTTTCCGTTTACTGTCCCTGGCGGCCATTTGGGGTGCGAGTTTTCTGTTCATGCGCATCATCGCCCCGGTGATCGGCAGCATTCCTACCGCTTTTTTCCGTGTATCGATAGCCGCTGCCGGACTGCTGGTGATTCTCGGCCTGATGCGCATCAGTTGGGATTTCAAGGGCAAACTCAAGACCGTGATGCTGCTCGGGGTGATCAACTCCGGGATTCCGGCGACGCTCTATTCGGTGGCCGCGCAGGTGCTGCCGGCCGGTTACTCGTCGATTTTCAATGCCACGACCCCCTTGATGGGCGTGCTGATTGGCGGCCTGTTTTTCCATGAAAGGCTCACTGGCGCCAAACTCGGCGGCGTGTTCCTGGGGCTGTTCGGCGTGGGCGTGCTGACCCGAGCCGGTCCGGTGGCGTTCGATCTGGAACTGCTGATGGGTGCCGTCGCCTGCCTGCTCGCGACCACTTGCTACGGATTTGCGGGGTTTCTGGCCCGCCGCTGGCTCGATCAGGCCGGTGGTCTCGACAGCCGTTTGTCGGCAGTGGGCAGCATGCTCGGCGCGACGTTGTTCCTGCTGCCGCTGTTCGGCTACAGCGTGATCAACCAACCACCCGCGACCTGGGGCGGCTGGAGTGTCTGGCTCTCGTTGCTGGGGTTGGGCCTGGGATGCACGGCATTTGCGTACATTATTTACTTCCGGCTCCTGAGCTCGATTGGTCCGGTGAAATCGATGACTACGACCTTTTTGATCCCGCTGTTCGGTGTGTTGTGGGGGGCATTGTTTCTCGATGAGCCGCTGTCGATGGCGCATATCTATGGCGGGTTGTTGATTGCGCTGGCGTTGTGGTTGGTGTTGAAGCCGGCTGCTGTGAAACCGGGCTTGGTGGCTGACCGATAGAACTGTTGCGTTGCGGATGACGCCTTCGCGAGCAAGCCCGCGAAGGCGGCTGATCAGACGCCAAAAATCACAAAGACCCGGAGCATTGCTCCAGGCCTTGTCGGGTTTCCTCGCAATTACGCGGTTTTACGGAAGACGAATACCAGACCGACGATGATCAACAGCATGCCGAACAGGCTCAACAGCGCCAGGCGATTGCCGAAGATCAGATAGTCCATCACCGCCGTGACTGCCGGCACCAGGTAAAACAGGCTGGTGACATTCACCAGATTGCCCCGGGCGATCAAGCGGTACAGCAACAGCGTCGCCAGCACCGACACCACCAGCCCCATCCACAGCACCGGCAGGATGAAACCGCTGCTGCGTTCGAAGTGAAACGGCTGGAAGGGTACGAAAATCCCGCACAACAGCAGTCCGGCCAGATACTGCACCGGCAATGTGCCGAGGGGATTGTCGGTGATGCGTTTCTGCATGATCGAACCGAACGTCATGCTCGCCAGCGCCAGCAACCCGTACAGCATCCCGGCCAACGACATCCCGGCCAGACCGATGCCCTGATAGACCACCATGATCAACCCGGCCAGCCCCAGGGCCAGGCCGAACATCCGACTCCACGAACGCTGGCGCTCCATCAGCACCACGGTAAGGATCGGCTGCACGCCCATGATGGTCGCCATCACCCCGGGGGTGACTTTAAGGTCGAGGGCCAGCAGATAGAAAATCTGATAAGCCCCCAACAACACCACACCGGTAGTCATCGCATACAGCATCGGTTTGCCGCCCCTGGGCAATTTCAGCTTGAGCAACGGCACCAGCAACACCAGACCGCATAGCGCAATGACGAAACGAAACATCAGGAAGGCGAAGGGTGACGCGTGGGCCAACCCCCACTTGGAGAAAATCGCCCCGCTGCTCCACAGCAGAACGAACAAGCTCGTGGACGCCGCCGCGAGTGCGGAATTTTTTGAAAGGACAAGCATGGATACCACCTGTAGTCAGGCAAAAAGCCAACTCAGCAAAAAGCTGAAATCCAGTCGTTTTTCAGGCAGGCATGGGGAACAGCAGAAGGCAGCTGATCAGCCCGAGATGCCAACGCCTGGCGGTGATACGACTGCGCACACCGGCGTGCTGCTGACAGGTGGGGGGTAATGACTGATCTGCCCGGGCTGCTGATTCCCGCACGGCACGACGCCAGCGTTGACCGCTGAATCGACTACCGCGTTGATGAGGGATGCAGGCATTGGGCTGATCTTTGATCGAGGGATGAAAAAGTGAGTCCTGAAACTCACTGTGCGCCGACTATAACCAGCGTACGACATGGATTGCAACGACTTGGTCAAAAGGCCAGTAACGACAGTAGGCACAGAGTTCGCATCGTGCGGTTGGAGGGGCATTCAGGGATTCCGTGAAGAACCAAAAAAAAACCGCTCACAACGAGCGGTTCTTTTATTCTGAAACCGGCTTCAGCCAAACAACCAATACCCCAACAACGTCAGCACCACCACCGCCAGCACTGGACGTAGTACACGGTAGGCTTTGGGGTTGCGCCGCTTCCATTGCTTGATCACACCACTGAATTTATCGCTGGAGCTCTTGCTCCAGGCGTAGGCCTGGTTGATCCCGCCCACATGCTCGTCGTCCAGGTTCTGAGGGGCGGTGGCGCGACCCAGCCAGGCGCTGATACTACGATTGATGCAGGTCATGAAGCGATTGCTCAGCGGACGCTCGATATCGCAGAACAGGATGACTCGGGGCTTTTGTGTTTCATTCTTGACCCAGTGCACGTAGGTCTCGTCGAACATCACATCGTCACCATCGCGCCAGGCGTAAACCTGCCCGTCGACAAAGATGCGGCAATCATCGGAATTGGGGGTGGACAGTCCCAAGTGATAACGCAGGGAGCCGCCAAACGGATCGCGATGCGGGTTGAGGTGGCTGCCGCCCGGCAGCAGCGCGAACATGGCGCCTTTGACACTGGGAATGCTACTGACCAGTTCCACGGTTCTCGGGCACAAGGCTTCGGCGGAAGGCAGCGGTTTGTCATACCACTTGAGATAGAAACGCTTCCAGCCCTTCTTGAAAAACGAGCCAAAACCGGCGTCGTTGTTCTTTGCCGCCGCGCGGATATACCCCTCGTCGAACAAGTGCATCGCTTCGTCGCGAATCACCTCCCAGTTGTCCTTGAGCACATCCAGTTCCGGGAACTTGCTGCGATCCAGATACGGTTTCGAAGGCACACTGGAAAACAGGTACATCAAGGCGTTATAGGGTGCGAACAGTGCCGAATGGTTAACGAACTGGCGCAAAACCGGCAGACGCGCATTGCCGCGCAAATGCACATAGAGGGTGCTGCCGAGAAACAGCAACAACAACGAGGCCTTCGCGGCAAACGATAAGGTCATCAACAACTCCTTTGAAGATAAACGATATGCCACCACGTCCATTGCCCGACATGGCTGCCAGCATGATAAACACTACCGACCCGGTGAAAACCTGCACTTTTCAACATTCAATGTTAATGAATGTGCAACAAAGCTTTTCTTAACAAAAGGTGCCTGAACGCCGGCTGATGCAAATCCATCATCAACCGGACCAGATCAATGGATCGCAACCCGCGACAACGCCTCAGCCATCACCGCCAGCCACGATCCGCCAATGGTTTAGCGCTTACTGCTGATTTTCCTGTTCGGTAAACAAATCACTGAACAGCATGCTCGACAGATAACGTTCACCGGAATCCGGCAGGATCACGACGATGGTCTTGCCCTGCATTTCCGGGGTCTCGGCCAGCCGAACGGCCACTGCCATGGCAGCGCCGCAGGAAATCCCGCACAAAATTCCTTCTTCCTGCATCAAGCGCAAGGCCATGGCCTTGGACTCTTCGTCGCTGACCAGTTCCACCCGATCGACGATCGACAAATCGAGGTTCTTCGGCACAAAACCGGCACCAATGCCCTGGATCTTGTGCGGGCTCGGCTTGATTTCTTCACCGGCCAGGGCCTGGGTGATCACCGGCGACACCGCCGGCTCCACCGCTACCGAGAGTATCGGCTTGCCCTGGGTATTCTTGATATAGCGTGAAACCCCGGTGATGGTTCCACCGGTTCCGACGCCTGCCACCAGCACGTCGACCGCGCCGTCGGTATCGTTCCAGATTTCCGGGCCGGTGGTTTTTTCGTGGATGGCCGGGTTGGCCGGGTTGTCGAATTGCGCCGGCATGAAGTACTTCGACGGGTCGCCGGCAACGATTTCACTGGCTTTCTCGATGGCGCCCTTCATGCCTTTGGCCGGCTCGGTCAACACCAGCTCGGCACCCAGTGCCTTGAGCACCTTACGGCGTTCGATACTCATGGACGCCGGCATGGTCAGCATCAGTTTGTAGCCACGGGCGGCGGCCACAAAGGCCAGGCCGATGCCGGTATTGCCGGAGGTGGGTTCGACGATGGTCATGCCCGGCTTGAGTTTGCCACTACCCTCGGCATCCCAGATCATGTTCGCGCCGATCCGGCACTTGACCGAGTAACCCGGGTTGCGCCCTTCGATCTTGGCCAGAATGGTCACACCACGCGGCGCAATGCGATTGATCTGCACCAGCGGCGTGTTGCCGATGGAGTGGGCGTTGTCAGCGAAAATGCGGCTCATGGCTGGGTCCTTAACGACAGCATTGAAATAGGGCATCAAGGTAAGCCCTCTTGCCCGCAGGCGTCCAGTCAGGTCGAACGTCCGCTTATCAGTGCAGTCAATGGCTTTAGATCGTCAGAGATTTGCCGCCATGAAACGTCGATACAGTTGGCCCCTGCGGACCCTCATCGGCCTCGTTCTGTTGCTGATAGCGCTCCACATCGCCTTGCCCTATCTGGTGCGCGACTACCTCAATGAGCGACTGACGAACATGGGCGACTACCGCGGCCAAATCACCGACGTGGACCTGGCCCTGTGGCGCGGGGCCTACAAAATCAACGGACTGAAAATCGTCAAGATCGATGGCAAGGTTCCGGTGCCTTTCGTCAACGCGCCGTTGATCGACCTCTCGGTCAGTTGGCATTCGCTGTGGTACGACCGGGCGGTAGTAGCCGAGGTGCAATTCATCAATCCCGAGGTCAACTTCGTCGATGGCGGGGCCAACAAGCAAAATTCCCAGACCGGCGAGGGTACCGACTGGCGTGCACAATTAGGCAAGCTGCTGCCCATTACCCTGAACGAAGTGCGGATCCACGACGGCAAGATCAGTTTTCGCAACTTCAACTCCAAACCACCTGTGAACATGAATGCCACAAACGTGGATGCCAACCTCTACAACCTGACCAACGTGGTCGACACCAAAGGCAAGCGTGATGCGCGCTTCGAAGGCAAAGCCCTGCTGCTGGGGCACGCGCCACTGGAAACCACGGCCACTTTCGATCCCTTGAGCGACTTCGAAGACTTCGAGTTTCGCTTGCGCACCACGGATATCGAGCTCAAGCGCTTGAACGACTTCGCCGCAGCCTACGGCAAGTTCGACTTCAATGCCGGCCATGGCGACGTGGTGATCGAAGCCTCAGCCAACAAGGGACGACTGACCGGCTATATCAAGCCACTGCTGCGCGATGTTGATGTGTTCAATTGGCAGCAGGATGTGCAAAGCGAGGACAAAGGGCTGTTCCGCTCGATTTGGGAAGCCCTCGTCGGCGGCACCGAGACCGTGTTGAAAAACCAGGGCAAAAACCAGTTTGCGACAAAAGTCGAACTGCACGGCAACGTGCATCAGCAAGATATCAGCGCGTTTCAGGCTTTTTTGCAGATTTTACGCAATGGATTCATCCAGGCGTTCAATGCGCGGTATGAACGGCCCAAGCCGGATGCCGGTTAATTTTTGCGCGTGATGATGTAGCGGCCTGTTTCCTCGGCCGCCCGCGGCGCGTTCGCTTGCAACTGCAAGAAATCCCACCCAAGACAGGCCAGTGCCAGGGACCGCGGCACCGCTTCCTTGCCACGGCTGTAACGACTGATGCTGCGGGTACTGATCCCCAGTGCCTCGGCGGCCTGTGTGAGTGACAGCCCGGTGCGAGCGCGCCAGTCGATGAAGATCCGGGTATTTTCGTCGCAGGCATTTTGTGCGATCGCATCCAGGTACAACGTGTCTGCACCAATCTGGATGTCCTGCTCAGGCCACTCGACGCACCAGCCATCATCAGCCAGAGCCGCGCCATCGAACGCGCGTCCCTGCAGTGGTTGCAAGCCTGGTAAGGCCAGCAAATCCCGGCTCAGGTCGAGAGTCAGTTGCTGGCCGTCAATAAAGGTCAACGCCAGGCGATACTCCGGCAGTGCCTGTACGGCCAGCAGTCGTGGTCGTTTCATGGGTAACATCGTTTCCAGTCCTCGAGCAGTTGCGCCTGATGGGCCCTGACCCAATCCAGTGCTTCCCTGATGATCAGGGGCGGAGCCCTGCCTACCATTACCTCGACGGTTTCCAGGCTGAGCATGACGTCCAGCCCGCCACCAGTTAGATGAACGTGAGGCGGTGGATGATCCTTTTCGCGCAATTGAATGCGATATGTATCTCGAAATCGGTATTTAGTAGACATGCCCGGCAAGCTATCGCCAAAATGGCGATAGCTCAATACTGGCCAGCAGCCGAGACTGAGTCAAGATGTGACGCCCCATTCAGAGACTGAATAAGCCGTCTGCGTTCACAGTCGACCGGGCACCGCGTTATAGTCGGGGCTGACTCTTTTATTGCGCCCCCCGCCCTGCCTCGTTCAGGTCGGCGTTACCGTTCGAGGATTAGCAGATGAAGTTCGAAGGCACCCAGGCCTACGTCGCCACCGATGACCTGAAGCTGGCGGTCAACGCCGCCATCACCCTGGAGCGGCCGTTGCTGGTCAAGGGCGAACCGGGCACCGGCAAGACCATGCTCGCCGAGCAACTGGCCGAATCCTTTGGCGCCAAGCTGATTACCTGGCACATCAAATCCACCACCAAGGCCCATCAAGGCCTGTACGAGTACGACGCGGTCAGCCGCCTGCGCGATTCGCAGCTGGGTACGGAGAAGGTCCACGACGTTCGCAACTACCTGAAAAAAGGCAAGCTCTGGGAAGCTTTCGAGTCCGAGGAGCGGGTCATCCTGCTGATCGACGAAATCGACAAGGCCGATATCGAATTCCCCAACGACCTGCTGCAAGAACTCGACAAGATGGAGTTCTACGTTTACGAGATCGACGAGACCATCAAGGCCAAGAAACGCCCGATCATCATCATTACTTCCAACAACGAGAAAGAGCTGCCGGACGCGTTCCTGCGCCGCTGCTTCTTCCACTACATCGCCTTCCCGGATCGCGTCACGATGCAGCGGATCGTCGACGTGCATTACCCGGACATCAAGAAAGACCTGGTCAGCGAAGCGCTGGACGTGTTCTTCGACGTGCGCAAGGTGCCGGGCCTGAAGAAAAAGCCATCGACCTCCGAACTGGTGGACTGGCTGAAGCTGCTGATGGCCGACAACATCGGCGAAGCGGTGCTGCGTGAACGCGATCCGACCAAGGCCATCCCGCCGCTGGCCGGGGCGCTGGTGAAAAACGAACAGGACGTGCAACTGCTGGAGCGTCTGGCGTTCATGAGCCGTCGCGGCACCCGCTAAGAGGCTGATGCCATGTTGCTCAACCTGTTCAATGAAATGCGTGCAGCCAAGGTGCCGGTTTCGGTACGCGAGCTTCTGGACCTGATCAACGCGTTGAAACAGCGCGTGACCTTCGCCGACATGGACGAGTTTTACTACCTGTCCCGGGCGATTCTGGTGAAGGACGAAAAGCATTTCGACAAGTTCGACCGAGCCTTCGGTGCCTACTTCAACGGTCTGGAAAAGCTCGACGACCACCTGCAAGCGCTGATTCCCGAAGACTGGCTGCGCAAGGAGTTCGAACGCTCGCTGACCGATGAAGAGCGGGCGGCGATCCAGTCCCTAGGCGGCCTGGACAAGCTGATCGAAGAGTTCAAGAAACGCCTCGAAGAGCAGAAGGAACGCCACGCCGGCGGCAACAAGTGGATCGGTACCGGTGGCACCAGCCCGTTCGGCTCAGGCGGTTTCAACCCGGAAGGCATTCGGGTCGGCGACGCTGGCAAACGCCAGGGCAAGGCGGCCAAGGTCTGGGACCAGCGCGAATACAAGAACCTCGACGATTCCGTTGAACTGGGCACCCGCAATATCAAGGTCGCCCTGCGGCGCTTGCGCAAGTTTGCCCGGCAGGGTGCGGCGGAAGAACTGGACATCGATGGCACCATCGACCACACCGCCAAGGATGCCGGCCTGCTGAACATCCAGATGCGGCCGGAGCGGCGCAACACCGTCAAGCTGTTGCTGCTGTTCGACATCGGCGGCTCGATGGACGCCCACGTGAAGATTTGCGAGGAGCTGTTCTCGGCGTGCAAGACCGAATTCAAGCATCTGGAGTACTTCTACTTCCACAACTTCATTTATGAATCGGTGTGGAAGAACAACATGCGCCGCACCTCCGAGCGCACCTCGACCATGGACCTGCTGCACAAGTACGGCGCCGACTACAAAGTGATCTTCATCGGTGACGCCGCCATGGCGCCCTACGAAATCACCCAGGCGGGCGGCAGCGTCGAGCACTGGAACGAAGAAGCCGGGTACGTGTGGATGCAGCGGTTCAAGGAGAAGTACAAGAAGCTCATCTGGATCAACCCGTATCCGAAGGACACGTGGGGCTATACCTCGTCGACCAACATCGTGCGGGATTTGATCGAGGACCAGATGTATCCACTGACCTTGCGGGGATTGGAAGAAGGGATGCGGTTTCTTTCCAAGTAGAAATTCGTCGCCTGTGAAGGCCTCTTCGCGAGCAAGCCCGCTCCCACATTGGTTTTGTGCACGACACAGATCAAATGTGGGAGCGGGCTTGCTCCGGGCGGCGATCCGACGAAGCTTTTAGCGGTGAGTGAAGCGCTGCAAATACTCGATTTGTTCGCGATGAGCGACATCCTGCACCACCGGTCTCAACCGCACCCGCGCCCCCGGCAAGCACTGCGCCAATCGCGCCAGCGCCAACGGTGTCAACGCCCCCAATCGCGGATAACCACCGATGGTCTGTCGATCATTGAGCAACACAATCGGCTGCCCGTCGGGCGGTACCTGAACAGCCCCCAGCGGGATACCTTCGGAAATCATCGGTTTGCCCTGGTACTGCAGCGCCGTACCCAACAGGCGAATCCCCATCCGGTCGGCTCGGCTGTCGAGGCTCCACACGCTGTTGAACGCGTCGAACAGGCTCTGCCCGCTGAACTCTCCAATCTGTGCACCGAGCACCAGATCCAGCACTGGGTCGCCGGTGAAATCCGGTACGCATTGGCTCGGCAACTCGCGCAGCAATACCAGCGAGCTCCCCGAGTAGCTCAAGGACGCGCCTTTACCCAGCGCATGACCCATTCCGTCCAGGCCGCCGAGTTCCTCACGGACCACCGTCGCGCTGCTGCCCAGCACTTTCGGTGCATCGAACCCACCCGGCGCCGCCAGATAAGCCCTGGCCCCGAGCAACGGCCGGGTGAATTGCAAACGCTGACCTTTGTGCAGCCTGAAACTGCGCCACGGGGCCAACGCCTCGCCATCCACCTGCGCACCCAAATCCGCTCCGGCCAGCGCCAACACGCAATCATCCTCGGCCACGACAGTGAACCCGCCGAGGGTGATTTCGATCACCGGCGCATCCAGCCCGTTGCCCAACAGCCAGTTGGCCCACGACATCGAGCGCCAATCGGCGGCTCCACCCTGGGTCACGCCCAGATGCCGCACACCGAATCGACCGGCATCCTGCAACAAGCACAGCGGCGTACTTGCTTCAATCATCAGACGGCTCATGCCTGGGCCTCCAGAGGCGTGTCGTCACCGCCCAGGGTAATGAATTCGGCATGGCCGACTGCTTCAAACCGTACGGTGTCACCGGGTTGCATCAGGCTGTAGCCATCACGATTGCGATCGAACAATTTGGCCGGCGTGCGGCCGATCAAATTCCAGCCCCCCGGCGACACCACTGGGTAAGCCGCCGTCTGCCGTTCGGCGATGCCGACACTGCCGGCCGCGACTTTCTTGCGGGGCGTGTTCAGACGCGGCGCGGCGAGCACCTCTTCTACCAGTCCCATGAAGGCGAAGCCCGGCGCAAAGCCCAAGGCGAACACCTGATATTCACGCTCGCAGTGACGACGGATCACCTCCTCCACCGCCAACCCGCTGCGTTGCGACAACAGCCTCAGTTCCGGGCCGACGCTCAAGTCGTACCACACCGGCAACACATGGCAGGTACCGCGCGTACGCGCATTGGGCGTCAGATCGATCAGCGCCTGGGCAATCAATTCCCGGGCCTGGGCGGGACTCAGCGCGGTCAAGTCGTAATGCACCATCAAGGTGGTGTAGGACGGCACCAGATCGATCAGATGCCCGGCGAATGCCGTGCGCAGACTTTCACTGGCTGCCAGCATCCACGGCATGTTGGATTCGGCAATTTCATCGAACAGACGCACCATCAGGCAATCCAGCGCCACCACTTCTACCCGCAGCTTCATGACGCGCTCTGCCGGTTCAAGGCTTCACGGATGCGTTGCACGGCAGCGACCGAACTGGCGTTGTCGCCGTGCACGCACAGGGTATTGGCCTGCAAATGCAGGGCGCTGCCGTCGCTGGCGGTGAGCGGATCGCCACGGGCGATGGTCAGCGCCTGCTCGATGATTTTGTCCGGATCGTGATGCACCGCTCCCGGCAGTTGTCGTGACACCAGCCTGCCGGCGCTGTCGTAAGCGCGGTCGGCGAAGGCCTCGAACCACAGGGTCACGCCGTATTCATCGCCAAGTTGTTGGGCCGCACTGTTGTCACGGGTCGCCATCAACATCAGCGGCAGGCTGCGGTCATAGGACGCTACCGCTTGCAGCACAGCGCGTAATTGCGCCGGGTTGGCCATCATGTCGTTGTACATCGCGCCATGGGGTTTGACGTAACTGACCCGTCCGCCCTGGGCCCGGCAGATGCCGTCGAGGGCGCCGATCTGGTAATGCAGAATGTCTTGAAGTTCCTGGGTGGCATAGGCCATGGAGCGACGGCCGAACCCCACCAGGTCCTGATAGGCCGGATGCGCGCCAACCTGCACACCGTGGCTGAGGGCCAGGCTGACGGTCTTGCGCATGATACTCGGGTCGCCGGCGTGAAAACCGCAGGCGATGTTGGCGCAATCGATGAAGGGCATGATTTCCGCGTCCAGACCCATGGTCCAGCTGCCGAAACTCTCGCCGATGTCGCAGTTCAATAGCAGGCGGCTCACACTGAACACTCCTGTAGGCTTTATTCTTTTCAGCTGCGGGACATATCTATAAGACAGCCCCGCAGGTTATCAGTTACTGGGCGTCGAGTTGCTTGCCACGGGTTTCCGGCAAACTCAGGGCCGCGAGGATCACCACGCCGTAGGAAACCGCCGCAAAGGCACCGATGCCTACACTCAGCGGCACGGTCTGGCTGAGCAGGCCGATCAGCAGCGGGAACAACGCCGCCAGCGCCCGGCCGATGTTGTAGCAAAAACCCTGGCCCGAACCGCGAATGCGTGTAGGGAACAATTCGGTCAGGAATGCGCCCATACCACTGAAGATCCCCGAGGCGAAGAAGCCCAGCGGAAAGCCCAGCCACAGCATCACGCCGTTGCTGACCGGCAGTTGCGTGTACAGCAAGACAATGGTGAACGAGCCCACGGCGAACAGGATGAAGTTCTTTTTACGTCCGAGGATGTCGGTCAAATAGGCGCTGATGACATAACCGACGTAGGACCCGATGATCACCATCGCCAGATAACCGCCAGTGCCGAGTACGCTCAAACCGCGCTCGTTTTTCAGAAACGTCGGTAGCCAGGACGTGATCGCGTAGTAACCGCCCAGCGCACCGGTGGTCAGCAACGAAGCGCGAATCGTGGTGAAGAGCATGCCGGGGGCGAAGATCTCATAGAACTTGGACGGATTGCTCGGCTCCTGTTTAGCCTTGGCCTCACGGTAGATTTCCGGGTCTTTCACCAACCGGCGAACGAAGATCACGAAAATCGCCGGCACGATGCCAAGGATGAACAGCGCGCGCCAGGCGTCTTCCGGTGGCAACACCGAGAACAGCAGCGCATACAGAATCGCCGTCAGCCCCCAACCCAGCGCCCAGCCGGATTGCACCATGCCAACAGCCTTACCACGGTCCTGGGCACGAATCACTTCGCCGATCAGCACCGCGCCGGCCGTCCACTCACCGCCGAAACCAAAGCCCATCAGGGTCCGTGCGATCAGCAGTTGCTCGTAGCTCTGGGCAAAGCCACAGAGGAAGGTGAAGAAGGCAAACCACAGCACCGTCAGTTGCAAGGTGCGCACACGACCAATGCGGTCGGAGAGAATCCCCGCCACCCAGCCACCGATGGCCGAAGCGATCAGCGTGCTGGTGTGAATCAGCCCGGCCTGTCCGGTGGTGATGCCCCACATGGCAATCAGGGTCGGCACCACGAAGCTGAGCATCTGGGTGTCCATGCCGTCCAGGCCATAGCCGATCTTGCAGCTCCAGAAGGTGCGGCGTTCCTGCTGATTGATGTTGCGATACCAGTCGAAAGGTCCCGGACGGGCCGAGGCTTTCGGAATGACGGTGGTGTCGGGCGCACTCATGGCAAATCTCCGCGCTGATTTTATTGGTATTGTTCTGAGCCCCGACGACGCCTATCGTGGGAACCGGATGCGTCGATTTTTGGACGCGCGCCCCTGCTGCGTCCAACTAATAAAAACCCGCCTTAGACATAAGAAATCTTTATCCCATGAACCTGAAGTTTCTCGAGACCTTCGTCTGGGTCGCCCGACTCAAGAGCTTTCGCCTGACCGCCGACAAGCTCTTCACCACCCAGGCCTCGATTTCCAGCCGCATCGCAGTGCTTGAAGGCGAGCTCGGGGTAAAGCTGTTTCTGCGCGATTCGCGCGGTGTGAGCCTGACGCCGGAAGGCCTGAAAGTGCTTGATTACGCCGAGCAGATGATGGACACCATGCAGGCACTCAAGCAGTCGATCGAGACCCGTTCGAGCAAGGCCGGACGGGTGCGCATCGGCGTGATGGACACGGTGATCCATACCTGGCTCAGCCCGCTGGTGGCGCAGATGACCGATCACTACCCGCTGGTGGAAATCGAGCTGGTGGCCGATACCTCGCTCAACCTCTGCGATCAGCTGCAAAAAGGCTTTCTCGACGTGATCCTGCAAACCGACCTGCTGCGCCAGGAAAGCGTGCGCAGCCTGGAACTGGCCAGCCACCCCATGGGCTGGATTGTCGCCAGCAATTCCCTGTACAACCGTGAGTATTCAGGCGTCGCCGACCTGGCGAAAGAGCGGATCATTACCTACTCGAAAAACTCTCACCCGCATCAGGAAGTGCTCGCCCTGATGCAGGCCAATGGCGTGACGACGCCACGTCTGAACTGCGTGAACTCGGTGTCGGCGATTACCCGGCTGCTGCGCGATGGCTTTGGCATCGGCGCGTTGCCGCCGGTGCTGGTGGCCGAAGAGCTGGCACGGAGGGAGTTGACCCTGCTGGACATCGATCAGCGACCACCCGACTTGCAGGTGGTGGTGTCGTGGCGGGTAGGCGTTGAGTGGGTCGAGGAGATTGTGGCGTTGTGTCAGCAGGTGCTGGAGGAGTATGCGCGGAAGGTGGGAGAGCGCTACATGGTCTTGAGCAAACCCCTGGCCAGACTCTGAAAATGAGCTTCCTATATCACAAGAAGCAATTACTATCATTTGCATTAATATTTTGAAAATGTATTCTCTGCGCGCATTCAGCTAAACCACTGTCCAGAAGGAATCGGACTTGATGCGCGCTTTCACGCAAAGACAGCAGCAACTGCTCTCCTACTGGAGCCAAGCCCTCGGCACTCCTGCCTTCCAGTCCCGCCGCATCACCCTCGACCATTTGAGCAATGCCCTGGCGCCCGCCGCGCCACGCTGCTTCCAACACCTGATCCGGCTTACACCTTGCGCCTCATCGAGGGCGTTGCCTGGCTCTGCGCCCTGACGCTGGCGGCCACGGCACTGGCTAACGAATGGCTGGGGTTTCTCGTCAGCCGGTTGCTCTAGCCGCCATCGGGATCCGCTGGGTGCGCTCATTCTCCTTCGCGCCAGCCCCCGCAATCTTGTCTACCCACACTTGTCACGACTAAGAAAAAGACCAACTCATGACCCGAACCAAACTTTCCTTGCTGATTCCGTTGCTCGGCTCCGTCAGCGCCCAGGCCTGGGCCGAGGACACCGACCAGCAACCGGGCACATTGAACATGCAGGCCACCGTCGTTTCCGCGACGCGCAGCGAAGCGACCATTGCCTCGATTCCAGGCTCGGTCCAGGTGATCGACGAACAACAGATCCGCCAACAGAGTGGCGCCGGGCGTCGGGTCTCCGACATCCTGGGGCAACTGGTTCCCGGCCTGGCGCCGTCCAGCGGCGGGATGAGCAACTTCGGCCAGACCCTGCGCGGGCGCAACATGCTGGTGTTGATCGACGGCGTGTCGCAGAACGCCACGCGTGACAACTTCCGCCAGCTCAACAGCATCGCACCGGCCAGTATCGAACGCATCGAGGTGGTTTCCGGCGCCAGCAGCATTTATGGCGCCGGTGCTTCGGGCGGCATCATCAACATCATCACCAAGCGCAACCAGGGGCAGGACCTTGCCTACAGCAGCAAACTGGGCTTGACCACTGGCAACAACCTCAACAGCAAGGGTTTCGCCTACGAGGCCTTTCAGAGTGCGACCGGGCGCAAGGATGCCCTGGACTGGTACGTGTCCGCCGACCTGACCCAGCGCAACGATCAGTACGACGGCAATGGCAATCGCATCCCTCAGGACACGTCCCAGGGCAGCAACATGGACACCGACACCTATGACCTGCAAGGTCGTTTCGGTTACGAACTGGATGCCGATAAAAAACTCAGCCTGTCGCTGCAGGACTACAAGGACCAGCAGGACACTGACTACACAAAAAACCCGAAAAACCTGCAAGAGGCCGAGGCGGTCAAAGGACTGAAACTCGACGACCAGCCCTACACCCATAACCAGGCGGCCAACCTCAACTACACCGACAACGACTTCTACGGTCAGGGCCTGCAACTGGAAAGCTACTGGCGCCGGGCCGACGCGCTGTTCTTCCCGGACCTGTCGCGGGGCAAGGCCGGGATCGCCGACAACAACAGCGTGCAGGATGTGTATGGCCTGCGTGCGGCTATCGACACGCCGTTGCCGGCCATTGGCAGTGCCACGGGCAACCTGGTCTGGGGCGCCGACTATGATCACGAACGCTCCCGCCAGCGCGGTGACCAATACACCCTCAAAGGGCTGACCTACACCAAGACTGGCACCACTTACGAGCTGGGCCCGGATATCGAAACCACCACCAAGGCGCTGTTCGGGCAGATGTCCTGGGACATCGGTGACTGGACCTTGCGTGGCGGTGTGCGCCGCGAATGGATCGAAAGCGAGGTTTCCGACAGCATCGCCTACGGTCAGATCGTCCAGACCGGCGTACGTGCCATCCTGCCCGGTGACACCCTCAAATACGACGCCACGCTCTATAACCTGGGCGCGGTCTATCACCTGAGCGAACATCAGGACGTCTTCGCCAATTACAGCCAGGGGTTTTCGCTGCCGGACATCCAGCGCTTCTTGCGTGACGTGAACAGCACTTTCGACATCCAGAGCCTCAACGCCCAGGCCATCAAGGTCGACAGCTACGAGCTGGGCTGGCGCGGTGACTGGGACCGGTGGCAGGCCGACGTCACCGTCTATGAAAACACCTCGGACGTGACTCAGTTCTACGATGCCAATGACCGTGTCTTGCGTCTGATCAACCAGAAGGAGCGGGTTCGCGGCATCGAAAACAGCCTGACCTACCGCGCGACCGATCAATGGTCGGTGGGTGGCACCTATGCCTGGGCCAAAGGCGAGACCCAGCAGAACGGGAAATGGATCGATCTGCCGGCGACACGCATTTCACCGGCCAAAACCACGCTGTTCGTCGGCTACACCGAAGACGACTACTCCCTGCGTCTGCAAGGCATGCACCTGTCCAGTTACGACGCTGCCGCCAAGGACAACAACGGGCGCGACATCGAAGGCTATACGCTGGTGGACCTGCTCGGCTCCGTGTACTTGCCGGTCGGTCGCCTGGAAGGCGGGGTGTACAACCTGACCGACCGCACGTACGTCAACCTGTTCGCCCAGGCCAACGCCAGAGCGCCATTCCCCAACGCCGAAGGCCGTACCTTGAGCATGACCTATTCGATCGATTGGTAATCAAGCAAGGAGCCGGCTTGCCGGCTCCTTGACGTTCGCCGGTGTTATAAGCCGCGTAAATCCCGCTCTTCGATCGGCCGGCTCTGGCGCAGACGCTTGCCGCCCAGCACCACCCAGTCGATCAGACGGAACAGGCACTCGATCCCGAACGACAGCAGCAACGCGCCGCTCATGCCCCAGACCATCGCCTCGGGCGTCAACAGGATCTGGTAGCTGTAGCCATTCCAGGTTTCCTTGCGGATATCCGGATCGGCGGCCAGCACCACTTGCAGGAAGCGGATGTACCACGGGCCCTGCATCGCCTGGAATTGCTTGTCCAACGCCACCTGACGGGTCAGCAGGTTGCTCAGGCTGTCGGCATCGCTGCGAAAGATCGGGTCTTCGCTGGCGCGGTAGTGGGCCACCAGGGCCTGCATGTCACCCTTGAAGAACTGATTGGCGGTGTTCTGAAAGCCACTCAACCCGGCTTGCGCCTCGATCAGATGCGCCTCTACCCGCTTGGCGTAATCGCTGATGAAGCCCGGCACCTGGACACCGATCAACAGGCCCGCCGCAAACAACACCAGCCGTAGATAACTGAGCAACATGGGGGTTGAATCCTTATGAGGTCTGGCCCTGGCTGACGCATTCGCCGCGTCGCCACAGGCTCCATTGACCCGGTTCGTAACGGGTCCAGGTTTCGTTTTCGGTCAGGGGTTCGGTGGCGATGACGGTGACCACATCGTTAGGCGTGGTTTCGGCCTGAAAGTCGACGATCACGTCGACATCTTTCAAGCGCGCCGGGCCAAACGGTGCGCGACGGGTGATTTGCGCCAGCTTGGTCGAGCAATAGCAGAACAGCCAGTCGCCGTCGCTGAGCAGGCAGTTGAATACGCCTTTGCTGCGGTATTCGGCGCAAGCGGCCACCAGATCCGGCAGCAATGCTTCGACCTCGACCGGCTCGGGGAACGCCGCACGCACACGGTTGAGCAAATCACAGAACGCCGCTTCGCTGTCGGTATCACCCACGGGGCGATAGAAACTGGCCGCCGGCTGGAAGTCCGCCAACTGGCCGTTATGGGCGAAACACCAGTTGCGTCCCCACAACTCACGGACGAACGGATGCGTGTTGGACAGGGAAACCTTGCCGACGTTGGCCTGGCGGATGTGCCCGATCACCACTTCGCTCTTGATCGGATAGCGCTGCACCAGGTTCGCGACTTCCGACTCGCAGCTCGCCGCCGGGTCCTGGAACAACCGCAGCCCACGGCCTTCATAGAAGGCAATGCCCCAGCCATCGCGGTGCGGGCCGGTGCGTCCGCCGCGCTGCATCAGCCCGGTGAAGCTGAACACGATATCGGTCGGGACATTGGCGCTCATGCCCAATAACTCACACATGCTCGGACTCTCGCTCAATCGCAGGGGCAAGGTTACAGACGGGGTTCGACTCGCATCCGCTGAGGGCTGCTCGGCACGGGTGGACGACCGTAACGATCATCGCCGGCACCGCCGAACGGTTGATCATCCTCAGGCTCGTCGGCACGCATGGCGGCTTGGGTGACAGCCTCACGCTCCTTGCGGGCCTTCGAGGCGCGCTCGATGGGGAAACGGATCGCCACCAGCACCAGATAGAGGCCGAACGCGATCATGCCGTACATCAACAGATCGGAAATCGCCCGCCAGGCGTTATTGCCGACCTTGAACAGCAGGTCGAGCGCGGTAATGGCGATGGCCGGTGCGACTTTATCCTTGACCGGGTCGATGATGGTCGGGCTGAACAGCAGCACGACCATCGCCAGCCGCAATGGCTCACGCAGCCAACGCCACATCCAGCGGGTCAAGCGCATCCACACCAACAGGCAGCCCAAAGCGGCGAAGGCGTAGAGGCCCCAAGCGATCAGATAGTCGTTCTCGGTCATGGTGTCCATGGCAAGGCAGGCAAGTCGGGTAGAGACAGGCCATTACTGGCCTGCCTCCCCCTAAGAACCGTACGTGCGCCTTTCAACGCATACGGCTCAAGTCTTTAGAAAGCCCCTTGCGGAGCCGGTTTGTTCACTGTCAATCCACGGCTGTGAAGCTGTTGGTGACAAATAGGATGCAATAGTACCCGGTTATCCAGGGTGTCTCTACCGCCATGAGTGCGGTGGATAATGTGATGGTCATGCCATCCCGTTTCCTTCGTAATCGGTTGTTTGCACATCAGACACAGTCCTTTCTGACTTTGATAGAGACTGAGAATCTGTTTGCGATACTTCAGCTTTTTCAGCATCTGTGCCGTCCGCAGCTTCTCGCCCATTTCCTCCATGGAAGGGTCGAAGGGGTTGTACTCCCCACTAACCTTCCTGTGTCGTTCGATCGGTGTACTCGCAAGCGAATACAGAGCGACCTCCTTTTTTGTCCCGTTTTCCTCCAACATCGTGGTGGCAAACACCCAACTTCTGCTTCCTTGAGTTCGGAAATACTTCTTCCCGATCCATTGCAGTGACTTGTTCGGGTGCCGCCGCTTTGCCCAACGCCATAGAGCATAAAACAACAAATTATCCATGCGGCTGTAGGCCTGCTTGGCTACTACAGGCTGGTGATACAGCGCCCAGCCTTTCAAGATGGGATTGAGCAATCGAATCAAATACTCCTGCTTCGCCATCTTGTTGGCGTCGATGACCTCCTTCACCTTGTGATAGAACGCCTTGACGTTCTTCTTACTCGGTTTGATCAGAAGCTTCCCGTCGTACTTACGGAAATTCCAACCCAGAAAGTCGAAGCCTTGATCGGTATGGACGATATGTGTTTTCTCAGGGGATAACTGCAACCCGCGTACTGCCAGGAATTGCTCCACCCAAGGTCTGATTTCGCTTTCCAGTACCTCTTTCGAGTTTCCAGTAATCACAAAATCATCCGCATACCGCACCACGTTGATCTTCAGCTTTCTGGCCCTTGTCACGCCCAGATACTGCTTGAGCTGTGTTTCCAGACCATCGAGCGCCATATTTGCCAAGGTAGGCGAGATAATCCCGCCTTGTGGCGTACCAGCATCCGTTGCCTGTAGCTGGCCTTTATGAATCACGCCAGCCTTCAACCATTTCCGAAGAATCGCTTTGTCCGTAGGGACGTTGGCGAGCATCCAGTCATGATTAATGTGATCAAAGCAGCCTTGTATGTCCGCCTCCAGTATCCATTGGGCCGAGACCTTCTTGGACAGGCAAACAAACAACTGACCCATCGCATCCGCCGTGGAGCGTTCGATCCTGAAGCCGTAGCTATTCGGATCGCCCTTGGTTTCTGCAATGGGGGCCAGAGCCAGCAAATACAGCGCCTGCATAGCCCTGTCAGTCATGGTTGGGATACCCAAAGGGCGTTCCTTCCCATTCGACTTCGGAATGAACACACGCCGTAAAGGTCGTGGCTTATATCCGTGACGCTTCAACCCATTTGCCGCTTTCCATTTTGCGTCGGGTGTATCCCAGAGCACGCGGTCGACTCCCGCCGTGCGCTTACCCTGGTTTTCAGTGACTCGCCGTACGGCCAAGTATCTGGCCGATCGAGAGCGGGTCAGCATCCGTTGCAGGGCTTTCATCCTGCGCCATTTGCCTTCCCGACAAGCCTTCGCAATCCGCACCTGCATTGCCCGAACATTCCGCTGAACACGACACCAATCGATGTCATGCCATTGTTGCGGAGTGCCGGAAAGCGCAGGCACGGCCATTTGGCTGTGCTCTATCATGCTGCCTTCCTCTCAAGTTTCCCCGAGCAGAAGACGTACGCATCCCCTGACGGGAATGGACGCTCCCGTCAGGGTTGGATTAGTAGGAGGCCCAATACTGCGGGTCTCTAAGATCATTGAGACAGGTTCAGTCAGAGTTCATGCGACGAAAGACCACGCAGAAGTCTGCCCGGTTTCCCGTGAGGTAATGTCCCAACCCCTATCCGAGCCATTACAGCCCGGCTTTCGCTTTCTCTGCGATCCCATACCCGCACAGCCAACAGATCCCCTTGCGGTTCACCTGCCCGAAGGCGGCCATACGGGCTTACCACGTTCCCTGCCTATCACACGATTGGTTTAGGGCCTGCCTTTTCACCGATGGTCCTATGACGACGTACCTCAAGCCTCTACAGAGGTATCCGACCACGTGCCTTTTGGCTCAAGCCTGACAGCAGTTTTGGCTTGTTCATAATTACGGCGTTTATCAGCAGTTCACTTACGTTACCCATACCAACCAGCCTAGCGTCTCAACCCGGCACTGCTCCGAGTATCTATGCTTTACCTCGCGGCAAAAGCACACCCTGACGGGGACTACATTGTGAGAAGAGCTTCACACCTCACCGTTACCAGTGACGCATGTCTTCCTAGGCTATCGTTGGTCGCACAACGAGTCCGCTGCCACCTTGCGAGCAAGGTAGATGGACAATGACAGACAGAGCTTTCGCTCATGTCTCCGGTTTGATGTGAGCAGGGACTGCCGAGGCAGCATGCCCAAAGAAATTGTTACCTCCTGTTTCAAAAGCAGGAGGGAACCCCAGCGGGGATTCTCTCCCGCATGGGTTTAGCCCTGAACAGGGCTGATGTGTAGTAGGCACTCCAGTACCGGAAAATCTGGTACTGCGGTCGAGCTACCGAGCGCTAATCGACCTTGAGTTTGCCACCGCCGCTGCGGCAAGTCCTTGAAGGCATTGGACTTCTGGGAGGGTTTTGTTTCTTGGGGTTGGGTACCCAAGCTCTTGGCTTCCTTTCGGAAGCCCTTCAAGATGACTCTACACCTCGAAGTCTTGGAGACACGCTACGCGTGTCGCACAGAGGCGCTTATGATAACGGCTTTTCGCCCATCAGGCTGCATCAATGCCTGACTGTTGGGCGCTATCCATGTGGGAGCGGGCTTGCTCGCGAATGCGGCTTATCATTCAACAATGATATTGACTGACCCAACGCCTTCGCGAGCAAGCCCGCTCCCACAGGTTGCCAGCCCCTATTCCGTACACTGTTCGAGAGCCCTTCATGCCCCTATCCGCCAACATTCACGACGCTCCGATTGCCCACATGGCTGATGGCTCCGACCCGTATGCCTGGCTGCAAGAGCGCGACACCAAGGCAGTGCTCGACTACCTGAAGGCCGAAAACAGCTATCAGGAAGCGCAAACCGCCAACCAGGCCGAGCTGCGTGAAACCCTGTTCGAAGAGATCAAGGGCCGGATTCTCGAGACCGATCTGTCCCTGCCCTCGCCGTGGGGACCGTATCTGTATTACACCCGCACCACGGCGGGCGATGAGTACGCCCGGCACTACCGCTGCCCGCGTCCGGCCGATGACAGCCTGACCCTCGACGAAAGCCGCGAACAGTTGCTGCTGGACCCTAACGAACTGGCCAAGGGCGGCTTCTTTTCCCTGGGTGCGTTCAGCATCAGCCCGGACCACCAGCGTCTGGCCTACAGCATCGACTCCAGTGGCGACGAGATTTACACGCTGTTCGTGAAGGAATTGTCCGACGGCCGCGTCAGCGAGCTGGAATTCCAGGACTGCGACGGCAGCATGACCTGGGCCAACGACAGCCTGACGCTGTTCTTTGGCGAACTGGATGATACCCATCGTCCACACAAGCTGTATCGCTATCGACTGGACGGCACGGCGGCCGAAGAAGTGTTCCATGAGCCGGACGGACGCTTCTTCATGCATTGCTACCGTTCAAGCTCCGAGCAGCAATTGCTGCTGTCCGTGGGCAGCAAGACCACCAGCGAAGCCTGGGTCCTCGACGCCAACCAGCCGCTGCAAGCCTTTACCTGCATCGCGCCACGGGTCGAGGAGCATGAGTACGACGTCGACCACGGTGTACTCGACGGTCAATGGACCTGGTTCATTCGCAGCAACCGTGACGGCATCAATTTCGCCTTGTACACGGCCGTCGATACCGGTGCCGCGCCGACCGAAGCCGACTGGCAGAACCTGATCCCCCACAGCGACACGGTGATGATCGACGGCATCAGCCTGAACACCGGGGCCATGACCCTCAGCCTGCGGGTAGGCGGCTTGCCGGTCATTGAAGTTCACCCGCAAGGCCTGGCGCCTTATCGCGTGCAACTACCGGATGCGGCCTACAGCCTGCACGTGCAAAACAGCCTGGAATTCGAAAGCGACCGGATTCGCCTGCGCTACGAAGCGTTGAACCGTCCGGCGCAAATCCGCCAGCTTGAACTGGCGACCAGTGCGCAGAAAGTCCTCAAGCAAACCCCGGTGCTCGGCCCGTTCGATGCCGACGCCTACGTCAGCCAGCGCCTGTGGGCCACTGCGCCGGACGGCACGCAAGTGCCCATCAGCCTGGTGATCAAACGCACAGACCTGGGCAAACCCGTGCCGCTGTACCTCTACGGTTATGGTGCCTATGGCGAAAGCCTCGACCCGTGGTTTTCCCATGCGCGCCTGAGCCTGCTGGATCGCGGCATGGCGTTTGCCATTGCCCACGTGCGTGGCGGCGGCGAACTGGGGGAAGCCTGGTATCGCGCCGGCAAGCAGGAGCACAAGCACAACACCTTCAGCGACTTTATCGCCTGCGCCGAACACCTGATCGCCCAAGGCTTCACCACTGCACCGCAATTGGCGATCAGTGGCGGCAGCGCCGGTGGCTTGCTGATCGGCGCAGTGCTCAATCAACGGCCGCAGCTGTTTGGCGCCGCCATCGCCGAAGTGCCGTTCGTCGACGTACTCAACACCATGCTCGACCCTGACCTGCCATTGACCGTGACGGAATACGACGAGTGGGGCAACCCTGAAGAACCGGACGTCCATGATCGGATCAAGGCCTACGCCCCGTACGAAAACGTCACCGCACAAGCTTATCCGGCGACCCTGGTGATCGCCGGCTACAACGACAGCCGCGTGCAGTATTGGGAAGCGGCCAAGTGGGTGGCGAAATTGCGCGCGACCAAGACCGACAGCAATCCCCTGCTGCTCAAGACTGAGCTGGGTGCCGGGCATGGCGGGATGAGCGGTCGATATCAGGGATTGCGTGACGTAGCACTCGAATATGCATTTTTGTTCAAGGTTTTGGGCATTGCCTGAGGATCCTGGCGCGGCGTGCCTGTCTTAATTCCGGACACTGGTAGCCGATACAACACCTGTGGGAGCGGGCTTGCTCGCGAAGGGGCCGTAACATTCAGCAGAGATGTTGACTGACACACCGCCTTCGCGAGCAAGCCCGCTCCCACAGGGGATTTGCGGTGAATTCAAGTCAGCAACAATCACAAAAAAGACCGTAACGACATGTCTGAACCAACCTTTCTGAACAACGAAATTCGCGACTGGCTGATGGATTGCGGCCTGTTCAATCAACTGCTGCCGGCGGACTTCGCCGCGGCTTCGGGCTACTTCAGTATCAGCACCATTGCCCAGGGCGAAGAGATCTTCCAGGAGGGCGATGCGGGCAGTTTCATGTGCATCATCCACACCGGTCAGGTGGCTGTGCAGAAAACCACCGCTGACGGGCAACGAGTCACCATCGCCACCTTGCGCAGCGGCCGCTCCTTCGGCGAAATGGCCGTGCTCGACGGCGAACGGCGCTCGGCCAGTTGCGTGGCTGCGAGCAACTGCCAGTTGCTCAACCTGGGCAAGGACTCGCTGGAAAAGATGCTCAACGACGCACCGAAAATCGCCGCCAAGATCATCCGCGCCCTCGCCGTGTCTCTCTCCAAACGCCTGCGCATGGCCGACGGCCAACTGCTTTCGCAGCAGGTCTAGCCGCCCGGCGACTTGGGTTTCGGCAGGTTCGGCTCAATCCCCGGCACGGGCTGGTCTTTGGTCGGCGGGCTCGGCATTTCAATCGGCACCAACGGCGGACCGCTACTGCCGGGGCCGACTTTAGGCAATGGTGCCGGGCTGATTTGCGGGTACGGCGTGGGCGTCGCGGTGCCGGGTGAACCGGGTATCGGCGCGGGGCTGACGGGAATCGATTGCAGCTGTTGAGCCTGCACTGCAGTTATCGAGAGCGCGGCCAGGGCAATGACCGTTAGAATGGTGCGCTTCATCAATGGCTCCGTTGACCTTGTCGTCATAAACAGGCTACTCCCAACTGCGTCTGTTTGCCCTCCCGAGTTCTGCCAATTTTCTTCAAGTGAGCCCCATGAAACGTTTCGTTCTGCTGGACACCACCCCCATTCCTGAAAACGGCGGTGCCCTGTGCCTGTTCGAATACGGCGAGGATTTCGTCATCAAGATCCAGGGTGGCGATGGCGGACAATTGATGAACACGCGCATGCACGGTTCCGAAGATGCCCTGGCCGAGATCCCGTGTCGCAAGGTCGCCGGCCGACCGAATTCACGGGTGCTCATCGGCGGCCTGGGCATGGGTTTCACCCTCGCTTCGGCGCTCAAGCACCTGGGCAAGACCGCCGAAGTGGTGGTCGCTGAATTGGTGCCTGGCGTTGTGGAATGGAATCGCGGGCCACTCGGCGAGAAAGCCGGAAACCCGATTCAAGACCCGCGGACCGTGATTCGCATGGAAGACGTGGCCAAAGTGCTGCAAGCCGAGCCCCAGGGCTTCGATGCGATCATGCTCGACGTCGACAACGGCCCCGAAGGCCTGACCCAGAAAGCCAACAGCTGGCTGTATTCTGCCGGCGGCCTGAGCGCCTGCGCCAAGGCCCTGAGACCAAAAGGCGTGCTGGCCGTCTGGTCGGCCAGCGCCGACCGGCAATTTTCCGACAAACTGAAGAAGGCGGGTTTCAAGGCCGAGGAAGTGCAGGTCTTCGCCCACGGCAACAAGGGCACCCGCCACACCATCTGGATTGCCGAGAAGCTCAAGGGCTAGGCTAAACTTCACCCTATAACCGTCATTAGTCTTTTTACAAAGGTGAACCCATGAGTTCGTCCACCCCGACCAACACTTCGAAGCTGGATCGCATCCTCGCCGACAACCAGCGCGACAAGGAAATGGGCTACCGCGACAAGGCCCTGAAGATGTACCCGCACGTCTGTGGCCGCTGCGCCCGTGAGTTCTCCGGCAAGCGCCTGAGCGAACTGACCGTGCACCACCGCGACCACAACCACGACAACAACCCGCAGGACGGCTCGAACTGGGAGCTGTTGTGCCTGTACTGCCACGATAACGAGCACTCGCGTTACACCGACCAGCAGTATTTCGACGAAGGCTCGCTGAGCACGCCGAAAATCGCCAAGGCCACGCACAACCCGTTTGCGGCGTTGGCTGGGTTGATGAAAAAGGAAGATTAGAAATCTTCAGAGCCTGATCTGGCCTCTTCGTCGGATCGCCGCCCGGACCAAGCCCGCTCCCACAGAAGTCTCTGTCGTTCACAAATTTTGTGTACACCAGAGAACCTGTGGGAGCGGGCTTGCCCGCGATAGCAATAGCCCTGACGCCACAGATCTCCAACCTGAGCACCCCTGCCACAATCCCCGTATAATCGCGCTTTTTTTCCGAAAGGCACCCCGCTCGTGGCAGACAAACGGTACAGCTGCATTGGTTTGTATAACCCCAAATCACCGGAGAACGTCGGTTCGGTGATGCGCGCCGCTGGCTGTTACGGCGTGGCGTCGGTGTTCTACACCGGCAAGCGCTATGAGCGCGCCGCCGACTTCGTCACCGATACCAAGCGCGTGCATTACGACATCCCGCTGATCGGCATCGACGACCTGAAGAAAATCCTGCCCCTCAACTGTGTGCCCGTCGCCGTGGAACTCGTCGACGGCGCCCGCCCGTTGCCGGAATACACCCACCCGGATCGCGCGCTCTACATCTTTGGCCCGGAAGACGGATCGCTGGATAAAGAGATTCGCGACTGGTGCGAAGACGTGGTCTACATTCCGACCACCGGTTGCATGAACCTGGCCGCCACGGTCAACGTCGTGCTCTACGACCGCATGTCCAAGGGGCTCAATACCCGCTCCGGGCCAAAATTCCGCTAATCGCCGCACATCCGATTGAACGAGCTGCCCGCCACGGCTGTCAGCTTGACTATCGATCCCTGAAGCCTGGAGACAGACCATGAGCGAACTCAAACGCGTCGAGCGTATCGAATCCACCCCGTTCCAGAGCTCTTCCGAGCAGAACGTGCAGGGCTGGGAGCGCATCGGTTCCCTGGCTGGCGGCGTGGTGATGGTGGGCAAGGGGCTGCGGCGTGGCGGGGTCTTTGGCCTGATCCAGATGGCCATCGGCGGTGTGGCGCTGGCGCGCGGTATTACCGGTCACAGTTCGGCAAAAAGCCTGCTGGAGAAAGGCCGTCAGGACATGAACAACGTGCGGGCGAAAATCCAGCGGGCGGGTGAAGAACTGAGCCAGTTGAAGGCCAATGCCGAGGCGGCGACCAAAACCGCCACCGTTACCGGCAATGATTCGTTGGAGTCGCCGAAGACCGGGGTTTGAATCGGGATTTGCGCTGAAGCCACTGGCCTCTTCGCGAGCAAGCCCGCTCCCACATTGGTTTTGTGTCTGGCACAGATCAAATGTGGGAGCGGGCTTGCTCGCGAATGGCGGTATTACTGAATCAATTCGGTACTGAGCACTTTTGAAGAACCACCGATCACGCTCTCGCTGAGCTGAACAAACGCCTGGGTATCGATATCCCCCAGCCGCATCGCCCCGCGCAACACGTCGTCCAGCGACCGCTTGTTATGGGTTTTCAGGCGAATCTCGCGGTCCAGTTCCTGCAGCAACGCCACCGCCCTGGCCACCTGTGCCGGGTTGATCTGCTCACCGCGCAGCGTGGTGACTTTCTGGCTGTTCCTGACCAGTTTGCCGTGCAGGCTCTCGTAGCGTTCATCGCTCATGCCGCCGGCCCGGCGCACCAGTTCGATGGCGTAATACTCGGCAAAGCCTTCGCGGATCCAGTCACTGCGCTGGGTGCCGTTGACACGCCCGAACATCTGGGCCAACTCACGGACCAAGGCACTGCTGCCGCTTTCGCTGACCAACGGCAGGTGACTGTTGAGGTAGATCGACTCATGCGCCGACTGGCTGCCGCGCCACATTGGATCATTGGCCCCGACGATCAGCAGTTTGCCCGGGTGTCGCGGATACAGCGCCTGCACTTGCGGCCAGACGAAGGTCAGCAGCGTCAGCACATCCATACGACGCATGCCCTGCCCCAGCGGCGAGGCGACAGTGACTTCGGTCTCGCCCAGACGAGTACGGCGGCTGCCGAGCTGGCCGGCGAGCATCCAGCCCGTGGGCCGGTCGAACAGTCGGGAAGGGTTGTCGATACGGAATCTATTCGGGCCGATTCGTGGCCACGCGGTTTCAACGCTTTTCCAGCCACCGGGCAGTTCGAACTCCAGGCGTGAAACCAGTTCGATGCCGTCCTGTTGATCGAGCATGGCAGCCGGCACCAGATCGTCGCCGCGCATCAACGCCCAGTGTGGCGTCATACGCGTGTCGAAGCTGCCGCTCTTGCGCCCGTGGTTGATGTTCACTCGGTAGGTCAGGCTGGCCTTGTCGGCGGCCGGACGCCAGACACCACGCGCCGTTTTACCGGGGGTCAGCTGCCATTGGCCGTCAGCCTTGAAGTCGCTGTAGCGGCTGCCGTCACCGAGGTTGAAATCCAGGCTGCGTACCGTCGCCCCCTGGGCGAGCGTCAGGCGCACTTCGGCCTGATCGCTCTGCGGCAACAGGCGCACGTGGTAATCCAGATTGACCTTGTTCGCAGCCCATGCGGGCGAATTCACGGCCAGTAACCCAAGGATCCACGCCTGCCGCCATCCCACAGCCATACACACTCCTTCGTGAAATGTTGAACCCCAGGCAATCAGCCTGCGCGGAAAATCAGGTGATCTTCCCAATCATCTTCCGGAACGCTGCCTTCGGCGAGCATGCGCCCGGACTGGGAGATCCGCTCGTGATGAACGGCATCGCGATCACCGCACACCAGGTGATGCCACAACGGCAGGTCCTTGCCTTCGCTGACCAGGCGATAGCCGCAGGTCGGTGGCAGCCATTTGAATTCGTCGGCCTTGCCCGGCGTGAGCTGGATACAGTCCGGTACGGAGTCACGACGGTTGGGATAGTCCTTGCACTGGCAGGTTTTCAGGTCCAGCAACTTGCAGGCGATGCGCGTGTAATAGACGCTGTTGTCGTCTTCGTCTTCAAGCTTTTGCAGGCAGCACAATCCACAGCCGTCGCACAGCGACTCCCATTCCTCCTGATCGAGTTGATCGAGGGTCTTGCGTATCCAGAACGGTTCTACTTTGGCGGCCATGGTTCGAGTATCGACATCAGGTGGTGAAAAGGCCGCCAGTCTAGTGCCCGAAGCCCTTTGGGCCAAGCATTGGCGACTGTCGGTAGAACGGGCTTGTCAGTTTTTGCGCTGCCAAGTAGGGTTTTGCGTCGCTCCCACTTTCAAACGTAGCCAGGAATCTCTTGATGAGTGCCAACCCACGCGTTGCCGATTACGCCATTCACCCTCAGTTCACCGATCGCTGGTCGCCCCGCGCCTTCACTGGCGAAACGATTCCAGAGCAAACCCTGCTGAGCTTCTTCGAAGCCGCCCGCTGGGCACCCTCGGCCTACAACTCGCAACCCTGGCGCTTCCTCTACGCACGTCGCGACACGCCGAACTGGGAGCGTTACCTGGGTCTGCTGAACGAATTCAACCGCAGCTGGGCGCAACATGCGTCGGCCCTGGTGATCGTGATTTCGAAAACCACCTTCACCGCGCCTGGCGCCACCGAAGAAACCCCGGCCCTGTGGCACACCTTCGACACCGGTTCCGCCTGGGGCCACCTGGCCTTGCAAGCGAGCCTGAGCGGCTGGCATACCCACGGCATGGCCGGCTTTGACCAGGAGCTGACCCGCAAGGAGCTGAACATTCCTGAAGGCTACGCCCTGCACGCGGCCGTCGCGGTGGGCAAGCTGGGGGACAAGGCGAGCCTGGCGGATTACCTGCAAGCCCGTGAAGAACCCAGCCCGCGTCGTCCATTGAGCGAGTTGGCGGCTGAAGGTGATTTCACCCTCTAAGCCACTACACATACCAATGTGGGAGCGGGCTTGCTCGCGAATGCGGTGTATCAGTCACTGTAATTGTCGACTGATACAC